>JAVEZW010000165.1:0-8148 GCA_034002805.1 Bacteroidales bacterium
ATGTTATTGATAAGCAAATTGATGTGCTTAATGAGCAAATTAGAAAAGCTGGAATCATTAATCCTATACATGGCACAGTACTCGAAAAATATATCGAAGCAGGCGAAATGGCTGCTATGGGTAAGGCTATTTACAAAATCAGCAAATTGGACGAGATTGATTTAAGAGTTTATGTGAGTGGTGCTCAGCTGCCTATGGTAAAAATAGGGCAGGTGGTAACCGTTTTTATCGATAAAAACGAAAAAGAAAATCAACAGTACGAAGGAGTAGTTTCATGGATTTCTAATCAGGCTGAGTTTACTCCAAAAATAATTCAAACAAAAGAAGAACGGGTAAACCTGGTTTATGCGGTGAAAGTGAGAGTTAAAAACGATGGCCATATTAAAATAGGAATGCCCGGTGAAGTTAAATTCTAGGATAGTTTAGCGATACAAATGCTTAAAATTAATCATCTAAAAAGAAAGATGAAAGAAGAGAAACCTATAATTGAAGTTAGAGATTTAAAAAAATCCTACGAAAATATTGAAGCTGTTAAAGGAGTTACTTTTACTGTTTCAAAGGGCGAAATATTCGGACTTATTGGTCCGGATGGTGGTGGCAAAACAAGTATTTTAAGGGTTTTAACGACCTTGATTTATCCAACCTCGGGCGAGGCATTGGTATTGGGTAAAAATACGGTAAATGATTACAAGGAAATCAGAAATATGTTGGGTTATATGCCACAACGTTTCTCTCTTTATCAGGATTTATCGGTAATTGAGAATCTCAACTTTTTTGCCCAGGTTTTTGGAACAACTGTGGCTGAAAACTATGATTTAATAAAAGATATTTATTCGCAGATTGAGCCTTTCAAAAATCGGCTGGCAGGACAATTATCTGGTGGAATGAAACAAAAACTGGCTCTATCTTGTGCCCTGATTCATAGTCCTGAGATTTTAATTCTCGATGAACCAACTACAGGTGTTGATGCAGTTTCGCGTAAGGAATTCTGGGAAATGCTTATTCGTCTAAAAGAAAAAGGAATAACCATCCTGGTTTCAACACCATATATGGATGAGGCTAACCTATGCGATAGAGTGGCACTTATTCAGAATGGAAATATTCTTCGAATAGACAAACCAGAGAATATTACAAAGGATTTTGGACGAAAGTTATGGGGTGTTAAATCTGAAAATATGTACGATCTAATTAAGGATCTGAAAAAAATCGAGAGTATCGATACGGTTTATCCTTTTGGTGAGTTTCTTCACATTACTTCAAAACACAATAACTTAGATGTACAAATGTTAAAAGGCGATTTAAAAAACAATCATAAAATAATTGAAATACAAGAGATTACAGCAAATATAGAGGATTGTTTTATGGAATTAATGAATAAGTAAAAATCGATCGACTCATTTATAAGTTAAAAATGATAAAAAGTACAACAGATATAATAATTGTTAAAGATCTGGTTAAAAAATTTGGGGATTTTATTGCGAACGATCACCTGACTTTTTCGGTTAAGGAAGGTGAGATTTTTGGCTTTTTAGGTGCTAATGGGGCTGGAAAAACCACCGCCCTGAAAATTCTTTCCGGATTGTCTTATCCAACTTCAGGAGTTGCAATTGTTGCAGGAAACGATGTCTATCGCGAACGCGAAAAGGTGAAAAAGAATATCGGGTATATGAGTCAGAAGTTTTCATTATACGAAGATCTTACTGTTAAGGAAAATATTAGGTTTTATGGTGGGATATATGGATTATCAGGCAAATTTATAAAAGAAAAAACCGATGTGCTATTAAAACAGCTTAAAATGGAAGATATTAAAGATCAGTACATTAAATCACTTCCTTTAGGATGGAAACAAAAAATTGCTTTTTCGGTGGCTATTTTTCATAATCCTAAAGTAGTTTTTTTAGATGAACCAACTGGTGGCGTTGATCCTATTACCCGACGTGATTTTTGGGAAATGATTTACCAGGCATCATATAATGGAGTTACTGTTTTTGTTACAACTCACTATATGGACGAAGCCGAATACTGCGATAGAGTGTCGATTATGGATCAGGGCAGGATAGAGGCGCTCGATACTCCTGCGCAGTTAAAAAAACGGTATAACGCAAAAAATATGGACGAGGTATTTATTAAGATAGCAAGATAATTTAGTTTATTAGTAAAATGGTGAATTTGTGACTTGTGAATGGTGAATGGTGAAAGCTGGAAGCTGGAAACTCGCAGCTCACAGCTCATAGCTCGCAGCTAAGTTTAAATTATAAAAGTAAAAAGTAAAGAAATGAATCGTTTCTGGGGTTTTGTAAAAAAAGAGTTTCATCATATTTTCAGAGATTATCGCACCATGCTAATTCTTTTTGGTATGCCTGTAGCGCAAATACTGATTTTTGGGTATGTTGTATCAAACGAAATAAAAGATATCCGAATAGCAGTATATGATAAATCGAAAGATAATGTTACTAAGGAAATTACGAATAAAATCGTGTCTTCTGGATTTTTTATTCTCGAAAGTAATATTAATAACGATAGCCAAATTGAAGAAGCTTTCAGAACTGGAAATATTCGTGAGGTAATTATTTTTGAACCCCAGTTTGCAGAAAAGCTAAAGCGTGATGGACAGGCAAGTATAAATATTCTAGCCGATGCCTCTGATGCTAATACTGCAAATATTGTAAGTAATTATACTTCGGCAATAATTCGTAGTTATATGAAAAACGAACTCATTAAAAGCGATTTGCCTTTCGAAATTAAAACAAATGTTCAGATTCTTTACAATAAAGAATTAAAGGGAGTATATATGTTTGTTCCCGGTACCATGGCATTAATCCTGATGCTCGTATCAGCCATGATGACATCCATTTCAATTACTCGCGAAAAAGAAATGGGTACCATGGAGGTTTTACTGGTTTCGCCATTACGACCATTGCCTATAGTACTGGGGAAAGTTATTCCATACATTGGACTAGCATTTTCAAATGCAGTCGTTATTATTGCTCTTAGTTATTTTGTTTTCGGAATGCCGATAAACGGAAGTTTGATATTGCTTTTATTCGAAACACTATTATTTATATTAATGGCATTATCGTTGGGAATACTTATATCGACTGTAAGTAATAGCCAAATGGTTGCTATGTTTATATCGATGTTTGCCTTAATGTTACCAACCATGCTTTTATCCGGATTTATTTTTCCAATCGAAAATATGCCCAAACTGCTACAGTGGTTAAGTTCAGTAATGCCTGCCAGGTATTTTATTATTATTGTAAAAAATATAATGATCAAAGGTTCAGGATTATTGGTTATTTGGAAAGAAACACTATTTATTATTGGATTAACTGTTTTGTTTCTGGGAATTAGTGTTAAAAAGTTCAAGGTAAGACTCGAATAGAAGGGAATTAAGATTTAGATGAAAAAAATACTATACATATTACAAAAGGAGTTTATCCAGATTTTCAGGAATAAAACTTTGTTGCCAATGATTTTTGGCGTACCAATCATTCAGATGCTTGTTTTAGTTCATGCGGCAACATTCGAAATGAAATCTATAGAGATGGTTGTGGTTGATAAAGATTTGTCCTCCTATTCATCAAAGTTGGTAAATAAATTCGAGGGTTCACCTTTTTATAAGATTTCTGGAAGAACTTTTTCACTTGAACAAGCCAATAAAGAAATTGAGAAAAATAAGGCTGATGTTATTTTGCATATCCCTGCTGGTTTTGAATCAGATTTAATTCGCAATAATAAAGCAGATGTTCAACTGCTCATTGATGGTATTAACGGAACTGCAGCAAGCCTTATTAATGCTTATTCGATGTCGGTAATTACTGATTTTAACAAAAAAATACTTGTTGATATTACTAATATACCTGTTTCTGCAAGCATGGAGCCGATTGACATTCAAACATCTTTTTGGTATAATCCTGAGTTAAACTATAAAACCTTTATGCTTCCTGGTATTTTGGTAATATTGGTTACGATCATCAGTTTGTTTATGACAGCCTTGAATATTGTTCGCGAAAAAGAAATGGGAACAATAGAGCAGATAAATGTTACTCCTATCCGCAAACATGAGTTTATTATCGGTAAACTTGTTCCTTTCCTTATTATTGCTGTATTTGAGTTGGCTTTTGGACTGGTCATTGGCAAGCTATTTTTTGATATCCCAATTCTTGGGAGTATTGGGTTGCTATTCGGATTTACATTGGTATATCTTTTAGTTATTTTAAGCCTAGGATTACTAATCTCCACACTTGCTTCAACACAGCAGCAGGTAATGTTTATCTCCTTTTTCTTTATGTTGATTTTTATTTTGATGAGCGGAATTTTTACTCCAACCGAAAGCATGCCAAAATGGGCTCAGCGAGTAAACCTCATAAACCCTGTTTATTATTATATGCGGGTTATTCGGATGATCTTACTTAAAGGTTCAGGATTCTGGAATATTTCGCGCGAATTCTTCAGTTTACTAATCTTTGGAGTTTTAATGTTAAGTCTTTCAGTTTGGAGATATAGAAAGGTAACTTAATAGAATCCATGATTTTAACTTGATATTTGAAATTCTGAAAGAATTTTATTGGTTTTGTGAATACTGTATTTGCAGAATATAATTAAATGAGATTAATTATTAAAACCCTGTAATAATAAAGCTATTTTGATTGTATGATACTTATTTTACATAGTTAAGCACATCAAATCCTTAGAATTTATTATTTTTATGTACAAATCTATTTAGAATGAAATATATCCATTTGATTATCAAGTTTATTAAAGAGGATGTTTGGCGACTTCCTCTAAAAACAATGCCAAAATATAAGCTTTTCCTTATTCGACAATTGCGAATATTGTTATTGGCAATTCGTGGCTTAAATGAAGCCAAGGTGAATCTTAGAGCATCTGCATTGACTTTTTATTCCATGTTATCTGTTGTTCCTGTTGCAGCAATGGGTTTTGGTATTGCCAAAGGTTTTGGATTTGAGGAATATCTTCATAAACAATTAGCTAAAAACTTTTCTGAACAGCAGGAAGTCTTAAACTGGGTCATAGAATTTGCTAATCGGTTTTTAGATAATACAACAGGTGGATTAATTGCAGGAATAGGAATAGCAATGTTATTATGGTCTGTGATGAAAGTGCTAGGAAACATCGAAAATTCATTTAATGCAATATGGCAAATTCGCAATCCAAGGTCATGGTCGCGAAAATTTACCGATTATCTTTCGATGATGCTCATTGCACCTATACTTCTTTTACTTTCGAGCAGTGCAACCGTATTTATAAGTACGCGTATTCAGCAAATTACAGAAGAAGTGGCATTGTTAGGAAGAATAAGCCCGATAATATTCTTTTTGGTTAAATCTATTCCATATGTTTTAATTTGGTTATTGCTTACTGTTATCTATATGGTGATGCCAAATACAAAGGTTAATTTCAAACCAGCTTTTACTGCAGGTGTAATCGCAGGAACTGCCTTCGTGTTATTGCAGTGGGTTTATATTAAATTTCAGATTGGTGTGTCGCAATACAATGCTGTATATGGTAGTTTTGCAGCACTTCCATTCTTTCTGGTTTGGTTGCAAACAAGTTGGTTAATTGTACTTTTAGGGGCAGAAATATCCTTCGCAACTCAAAATATCGAAAAATATGAATTTGATCCAGATATTTTAAATATTAGCCCTTATACTAAAAAGATACTTACGTTTATGATAACCAGCCTGATCATAAAGAATTTTATGAAAGGTGATAAACCTCTTACAGCCGAAGAAATTAGCAAAAAACTAGAGATTCCGATACGAATTGTTCGTGATATTATTTTTGTGCTTGTCGAAACAAATATTGTTTCTGAAGTTGCTACTAAATTCGAAAAGCAATTTGCTTATCAGCCTGCCCGCGATATAAATCAGATAACTGTAAGTTATGTTTTAAATGCATTAGAGCATTATGGAACGAATCGAATATTATCTGTTACATCAACCGAGCAAAATCAATTTAAAGAATTGTTTAATGATTTCGATATAGCCATTCAAAACAGCAAAGGATCTATGCTTGTTAAAGATATAAATGAGAAGAATTTGGGTTAGTATTTGGTAAATAATAAAACATTTCTATATTTGCATATTCAGAAAAACAAAAATGAAAAGACAAGTTTTAAATACAAGTTGGTGGTGGCAATTGATAACTCATAACAAAAGGGATATGATCTAACTTTGTATATAATAATATTATCAAGGCCGCAGGTTATTACCTGCGGCCTTTTTTGTTTATTAAAATTTAAATCGAATGATTAACAATTATTTCTATATTATTTGGTGGCGTCGGGTTCAGTTTTTATGGCGTAGGTGTTGTTTATCAATATATTAAATGCCAATAAGAAACAATTATTAATACATAAAAAATAAAATAAATCATGAATACAAATACGAATACAGTAGAAATTGAAAATAAAGTAAAGCAAGGTTATTTTGGTGAGTATGGAGGAATGTTTGTTCCTCCGGTATTGGAACCTAAATTAAATGAGTTATCAGAAATCTTTAATCAACTTAAAAACAACAAAGAGTTTATTAAAGAGTATCATTACTATTTAAATCAATATGTTGGTCGACCTTCGCCTTTATATCTTGCTAAAAGGCTTTCAGAGTATGTAGGAAGCAGAATTTACCTTAAACGCGAAGATTTAAATCATACAGGAGCACATAAAATAAATAATACCATTGGGCAGATTTTAGTTGCCAAATACATGGGTGCAAAAGAAATAATTGCCGAAACAGGTGCGGGTCAGCATGGAGTGGCTACAGCAACAGCAGCAGCTCTTTTTGGACTAAAATGTAAGGTTTTTATGGGTAAAAAAGACGCTGAGCGGCAACAATTAAATGCATATCGAATTAAGTTATTAGGATCAGAGTTTATAACCACAGACAGAGGAACAGGAACATTAAAAGATGCTGTGGATGCTGCTCTTGAATATTATATTGAGAATCCTGATTCATATTACTTGCTTGGTTCTGCTGTTGGTCCTCATCCATATCCAACTATGGTTAAGTTTTTCCAGAGTGTTATCGGCACTGAGGCCAGAAAACAAATTATCGAACAGGAAGGACGATTACCTGAATCGATTTTTGCATGTATTGGCGGTGGATCAAATGCAATTGGTCTGTTTTCAGGATTTATGGATGATTCCAACGTTAGAATTTATGCAGCTGAAGGAGGTGGTGAAGGTTTAAATTCGGGGCGAACAGCATCGACTCTTGTGCTCGGAAAACCAACTGTTTTTCAGGGAACTTATTCGTATTGTTTAGTCGATTCAGAGGGAAACCCTATTGATGCACATTCAATCGCTGCAGGACTTGATTATCCAGGTGTTGGACCTGAACACTCGTTTCTTAAAGATAATTTACGAGCTGAATACCATTGCATTACTGATAATGAAGCAATTTCAGCTTTTAAATTGCTTTCTGCTCTCGAGGGAATAATTCCGGCAATAGAATCATCGCACGCAATAGCACTGGCAATTAAAATGCTAAAAAATAAAAATGAGCTTAGTATTATTAATTTATCAGGTCGTGGGGATAAAGATGTTGACCGAAATCTGATTTAAAAATTAAAATCCTTACGGGTCTTTATAACCGGTAGGGATTTTATTGAATTTTAAATTATTGACTTACCTTTGTACTCTAAAAAAATAATTGATGGATAATTTGAATGAAAAGGTTTTTGCTGAAGGAATGCAATTACCTCTGGTTGAGGAGTTTTATACATTACAAGGGGAGGGTTATCATACTGGCAAAGCAGCGTATTTTATCCGAATAGGAGGATGCGATATTGCATGTCGATGGTGCGATTCAAAAATTTCATGGAATCCAGCATTACATCCTTTGGTTAAAATCGAAACCATTATCGCAAATGCTTTAAAAACTCCTGCAAATGCTGTGGTTGTTACTGGTGGAGAACCCAGTCTTTACAATCTCGAACCTTTGACTTCAAGATTAAAGGAGCACGGAATAAAAACATTTATTGAAACTGCAGGAGCAAAACCTCTTACTGGTCAGTGGGATTGGATTTGCTTATCCCCAAAAAGACAAAGTCCTCCGCATGAGAGTTTTTATAATTTAGCAAATGAGCTTAAGGTAATAATTTATGATGATGAAGATTATCGTTGGG
>JAVEZW010000166.1:0-8135 GCA_034002805.1 Bacteroidales bacterium
CGGTAAAAAACTGGAGCGACCAAAAAACATGTGTGGGTTGTATAGCCGTTCATGTTGGAAATATAAGACTTATAGATAATATTAGATTTAATTTGTAAATTTGTACCGAATAAATCAAAGCTATGAATATCGAAGTTGTTAAATCGAAAATACATAAGGTAACCGTTACAGAAGCAAACCTTCATTATGTAGGAAGCATAACCATCGATCAGGATTTAATGGATGCCTCCAATATTATTGAAAATGAAAAAGTTCAGATTGTAAACCTAAATAATGGTGAACGGCTCGAAACTTATGTAATAAAAGGGAAAAGAGGATCAGGCGAGATTTGCCTTAATGGTCCTGCTGCACGCAAAGCAACTGTTGGTGATGTTATTATTATTATTTCTTATGGATCATTAGATTTTGAAGAGGCAAAAAAATTTAAACCATGTCTTGTTTTCCCCGACACAGCCACTAATAAACTAATTTAAGCTCCGTTGAAAAACAGTATTATAAAAATTATCAATTTTTTTATTTTTTTAACTATTGGATTAATTCTTTTATACTTTGCTTTTAAAGGGATTGATTTTAATAGTCTTTTAAATGATTTAAAGAGTGCTAATTATTCGTGGGTAGCGTTATCGTTGGTTTTTGCATTTTTTGCTTATGTAAGTCGCGCGTATCGGTGGAAATTATTAATTGAACCCCTAAATTATAATCCTCCTTTTAAAAATGTTTTTTATGCTGTAATGGTTGGCTATCTTGCTAACCTTGCATTTCCTCGTATTGGAGAAATAACTCGTTGCGGATCGCTTACAAAATCAGATAAAATTCCTATCGATTCATTAATCGGAACAGTAATAATTGAACGTGCAATTGATATGGTTGTGCTGTTATTATTATTGTTTGTAATATTTGTAGCTAAAATAGAATACTTCGGTAGTTTTATTAAAGAAAATATATTTATACCGGTTTATAATAAATTTATTAATGCAGTTGATTTTCCATTCTATTACTGGATCGGAATAGTCGCACTAATTTCTGGATTTATTGCTCTTTTTTATTATTTCAGGAAAAAATTAAAACGAGTTAAAATCATACATAAATTCAGAAAATTACTCAGAGGTGTTTTTGCTGGTATAAAAACGGTCACAAAAATGCGTAACCGATGGGAGTTTTTACTGCATACCGTGATTATCTGGGTAATGTATTTTTTTATGACTTATGTTGTTGTTTATGCAATTCCGGCCACCCAGAGTTTAAAACCAATCGATGGGCTTTTCCTTTTGGTAATCGGAGGTTTGGGTATGGCTGCACCTGTTCAGGGCGGTATTGGGGCTTTCCATTGGATTGTATCATCAGGATTATTGCTATATGACATTTCTAAAACCGATGGACTGGTATTTGCAACTATTCAGCACGAATCGCAGGTTTTCATGGTTTTAATACTTGGGACTCTTTCGCTTTTAATGTTATTTCTTAATTCCCGTCGCAAGAGAAAAATAATTGGTTAAATTTACCTTTGTTAATTTTCAAATTCATGGATAAATTAAATTTTATACAGTCAAAGATTATTGATGGCAACAATCTTGATGCACAGCTTGCTTTTTGGAGATTTAAAAATTATAAAATAGTATTTACTAACGGATGCTTCGATATTATTCATCGTGGTCATATCGAGTATCTTGCTCAAGCGGCAAGCTATGGAGATATATTAATCATTGGATTGAATACAGATAACTCTGTTCGAAGAATAAAAGGCGAAACCCGCCCTGTACAGGATGAATACGCAAGAGCAATAACCCTGGCTGCGTTACAATTTGTAAATGCAGTTGTATTATTCGACGACGAAACTCCTTATAATTTGATTAATAAAGTTCAGCCCGACATTTTGATAAAAGGAAGCGACTATAAGCCCGAATCAATAGTTGGTTACGATATTGTAAAGGCCAAAGGTGGCGAAGTTGTTACCATCGATTTTATAGATGGATATTCCACTACCCGAATAATTGAAAAACTAAAAGGATAAGAATGGGCAAGGTTAAAACGGTTTATGTTTGTCAGAACTGTGGTGCCGAATCAGCTAAATGGATTGGTAAATGTTATTCGTGCGGCGAATGGAACTCCTATGTTGAACAGAAAATAGCAAAAGATAATAGCAACCCGACTGGTTTTGCTGATTTTGAGAAATTACAACCTCTCAAAATCTCCGAAATTACCTCAAAAAATGAAGGTCGTATTTTAACTCATATCAACGAACTCGATCGTATTTTAGGTGGTGGATTAGTTCCTGGATCAGTAATATTAATAGGAGGTGAGCCAGGTATTGGTAAATCTACATTGGCTTTACAGGTAGCATTAAAGCTTAATCATCTTAAAACTCTTTATGTAAGCGGAGAGGAGAGTCCACAACAGATTAAAATGAGAGCCGAAAGAATAAAGATAAAAAACGAAAATTGTTATATTCTTGGCGAAACTCTGCTCGAAAATATTCTTATCCAAGCACAAAATATTCAACCTGATATATTGATAATCGACTCAATACAAACACTTTATTCCGATAAACTTGAGTCATCTGCCGGAACGGTATCGCAAATTCGCGAAACGGCAACTACTTTATTAAAATTTGCTAAAACAACGCATACTCCTGTGTTTTTAATCGGGCATATTACTAAAGAAGGCAGTCTGGCTGGTCCTAAGGTGCTCGAACATGTGGTTGATACTGTATTGCAGTTCGAAGGCGATCAGAATAACCTTTACAGGATATTGCGTACCACAAAAAACAGGTTTGGTTCCACAGCCGAATTGGGAATCTTCGAGATGGGCAATGAAGGGTTAAGAGAGGTTTCAAATCCTTCCGAAGTATTGATTGCTCAAACTGATGAGGTTTTAAGCGGAACTTCTATTGCTTCTACTGTAAACGGAGTTCGTCCTCTTTTAATTGAAATACAGGCACTTGTAAGTACAGCAGCTTATGGAACTCCCCAAAGATCTGCTACAGGTTTCGATAACCGCCGGTTAGGTATGTTATTGGCTGTTCTTGAGAAAAGAGCAGGATTCCGATTAAGCCTTAAAGATGTTTTCATAAATATTGCAGGCGGAATTAAAGTCGATGATCCGGCAACTGATCTGGCAGTAATTGCTTCTGTGTTATCATCAAACCTCGATATTCCAATTGATAAAACTTGTTGTTTTGCAGCCGAAGTTGGTTTAACAGGTGAAATTCGACCGGTAACCCGAATCGAACAGCGAATAGGCGAGGCCGAAAAGCTTGGGTTTACTAAGATCTATGTTTCACGCTATAACTCGAAAGGAGTTGATCTTAAAAAATTTAAGATCGAAATTGTTAAGGTGGGCAGAGTAGATGAGTTGTTTAGGTCGTTATTTAAAAAGTAGAAAGATTGAAAGTCCTTGATGTTAAAAACCTTTCACTAACATTTATTAATAACAACCAATCAGCCAGGGTTATTAATAACATATCTTTTGGTTTAAATCAGGGTCAAACGTTGGGTATTGTTGGCGAATCAGGATCCGGGAAATCACTAACCGCATTATCAATTGTACAGCTTATTCCTCCCAATGCAAAGCTGAAAGCCGAAGAGATTTTGTTTTACGATGAAGGAAAAAGCACAGATCTCTCGAAACTTTCCGAAAAAGAGTTAATTCAGTTCCGGGGAGCAAAAATATCGATGATTTTTCAGGAACCGATGACCTCGCTAAATCCTACCATGAGATGTGGTGAACAGGTTGCTGAGGTTATCAAAGCCCATCAGGAGTTTAATAATCGAGAAATAAAGAACAGAGTCCTTGAGCTTTTTTCAGAAGTAATGTTACCCGACCCTAAGAGGGTTTTCAAAAGCTATCCGCACGAATTATCAGGAGGACAGAAGCAACGTGTTATGATTGCCATGGCAATTGCCCTAAATCCATCAGTTCTGATTGCCGATGAGCCAACTACTGCTTTAGATGTAACTGTTCAAAAATCAATACTGGATTTATTAAAGCAGATTCAGGTAAAATACCACATGAGTATTATTTTTATTTCACATGATTTGGGTATTATCTCTCAAATAGCTGATAATATTATGGTTATGTATAAAGGTGAAATAGTTGAATTTGGATCCGCTCAGCAGATTTTGAAAAATCCAACAAATCCCTATACTATCGGTCTTCTAAAATGCCGACCAACACTGCAATCAAATGAGAGAAGACTGCCAATACTTGCTGATTTTAGGGATAATTCAACTAAAAAATCAGAAGTACAAGAGTTTAAAACAATAAGATCGCACACCACACCAATTTTAGAGGTTAAAAATATTACAAAAAAGTTTATTCTTGATAAAACTGTTTTTGGAAAAACGAAAAAGGAATTAATAGCAGTAAATGATGTTAGCTTTAATGTATATAAAGGAGAAACATTAGGATTAGTGGGCGAATCAGGAAGTGGCAAATCGACAATTAGCAGAATCATTACCCGGCTTATTTCTGAAAACTCTGGATTAATCCATTATAAGGGCTTGTCATTAAAACTGATGAGCCGAAAACAACTAAAGGAGTTTCATAAAAATGTACAAATCATTTTTCAGGATCCATACTCCTCTTTAAACCCTAAAATAACAATTGGCGAGGCAATTGTTGAGCCAATGCTGGTTCATAATTTATTTAGCTCAAGGACTGAAGCTGTGAAAAAAGCTACCGAGATTCTTGAGAAGGTTAGATTGACTCCTGATGCTTTTTATAAATACCCGCATGAATTTTCGGGTGGACAAAGGCAGCGAATAGTTATAGCAAGAGCATTAGCTGTTCAGCCAGAGTTTATTATCTGCGACGAATCAGTTTCTGCGCTTGATGTATCGGTTCAGGCTGAAATTTTGAATTTGTTAAATGATTTTAAAGATGAATTTAACTTAACCTATATTTTTATTTCACACGATCTCGCTGTGGTTAAGTATATGTCGGACAGGATTATGGTATTACAAAATGGAGGGCTAGTCGAAATAAACAAAACAGAAGAACTTTATAGCTCTCCTGCTTCAGATTATACTAAAAAATTAATAAGTTCTATTCCTCAGATTAAGGAATATTAAAAGAATTCTTCATTATATTGATCTTCCTCAGTGTTTTCAGTTGATGGACAATTCAGATTAACATCAAATTTCAAAGGTTTTTCGAATGTATCGTCCTCTTTTACAAAGAGAGTTGAATCTGCATAAACTTTTTGCATAAACAAACCAAAAATAGGCAAAGCAGTATTTCCTCCCTGGCCTAATCCAATACCTTTAAAGTGTATACTTCGGTCTTCGCCTCCAACCCAGGCTCCTGCTGCAAGGTTTGGTGTAATACCAACGAACCATCCATCAGAGTGGTTTTGAGTGGTACCAGTTTTTCCGCCTATTTCATTCATCAGTTCATATTTCCATCTTAAACGTCCTGCTGTGCCTTCTTTTACTACACCTTGCAATAAGGATGTCATTAAAAAGGCTGTTTGCTCACTTATGGCTTCACTTTTAGATGAGGTAAAGCGTGCAAGTACGTTTCCATTTTTGTCTTCGATTCGTGTAATAAAAAGTGGTTCAGCATGAACTCCCTTATTCGAAAATGTAGTATAAGCACTTACAATTTCTAATAATGTAATATCAGATGTTCCTAAGAAAATCGAAGGGACAGGATCTACAAAACTTGTTACCCCCATTTTTTGCATTACGTCAATAACCGATTCAGGATTAAACTGCTTAATTAGCCATGCTGAAATAAAGTTTACTGAGTTTGCAAGTCCCCATTTTAAAGTAACCATTTGTCCATCTTTATCCGATGGTCCTGAATTTTTAGGTGTCCAGGTAGTATCGTTTACAACAAATGTAGTTGGAATATTTGGCACGGTATAGCAGGGCGAATATCCTTCCTGCATGGCAAGGGTATATAAAAATGGTTTTATTGTTGATCCAACCTGTCTTTTCCCAAAAGAAACCATGTCGTATTTAAAGTGCTTAAAATCAGGCCCTCCAACATAGGCCTTAATATATCCATTATGTGGATCGATAGCTACAAATCCGCCTCGCAGATAAAACTTATAATATATGAGCGAATCCATTGGTGTCATAACTGTATCGCGCTCTCCTTCCCATGAAAAGACGGTCATCTGAACAGGAGTATTGAAAACCATTTGGATTGAGTCAGAATCTAGTCCTTGTCTTCGCAATGTTCTGTAACGTTCTGTGCGACGCATAGCAAGATCAATAATGTCATGAAGCTCAGATCGGGTTAACTCTTCGTAATAAGGAGCATTCGGATTTCCCTTTTGCTCAGCCATAAAATCCTGTTGTAATTCGCCTCCCATGTGCTCAACCATTGCTTCTTCGGCATATTGTTGCATCCTCGAATCGATGGTGGTATAAATCTTCAGGCCATCACGATATATATTATAGGTAGTACTATCAGGTTTTCTGTTTTTGTTGCACCATCCAAACAGCGGATCAGTTACCCAGCGTGCTGAGTCTTTTTGATAATCTTCGTAAAGAAAGTAGTTTCTTCTGTTTGGTACATTGGCATTAAGTGTTAAACGAATATTTTCACGCAAATAGGTGGCCAATCCGACATTATGATCCTGTACCTGGTAATTAAGCTCAATCGGCAAAGCGCTTAATGAATCAAGCTCGGTATTGGTTAAATATCCATATTTATTCATTTGCGATAAAACAATGTTTCTTCTCAATAAAGACCTTTCGGGGTTTCTAACCGGACTAAATTTGGTTGGCGCTTTAAGTAATCCAACAAGTAAAGCCGCATCCTCTACCTTTAAAGAATCGGGTGATACATTGAAAAAAGTTTTTGCTGCCGATTTTATTCCATACGACTGTCCACCAAAAGGTACTGTGTTAAAATACATCACAATAATTTCTTCTTTGGTATAGTTTCTCTCCAGCTTTGCTGAAGTAACCCACTCCTTAAATTTATTAATGCCTAAATGCACTTTTCTGGCAATAGCAAAATTATAGGATGATGTGTCGCGCGGAAAAAGATTTTTTGATAGTTGCTGGGTAATTGTACTCCCACCGCCAGAGCTTTTATCTCCCATTAAAATGGTATAAAAGAAAACACGTCCTAATCCCCTTAAATCAATCCCTGCATGTTTATAAAAACGAATATCTTCTGTTGCAATTAAGGCATTTACCAGATCGGGCGAAAGCTCATTGTAATCTACATACGAGCGATTTTCGTAATAGAAACTACCAAGGATCTTGCCATCCTCGGAATATACTTCGGAGGCTAAGTTGTTTTTTGGGTTTTCAAGATCTTCAAATGCCGGCATTTCGCCAAGGTTACCAGTTGAGATTAGAATGAAAATTGTAGCCAGGGTTACTGCAGGGACCGTAATTAGAATCCAAAATAACCAGACATAAAATTTTGGGGTGTATTTAATTTTAATCATAATGCGTGTTTTCTAATGTTTGTAAAATTAATAAATAATATTTAAATCAAAATTTTGAACATAAAATATGATTTGTATTAATTTTGTCGCAATTTTGGAAATTCTTCAAACTCAAATAATTCATGAGCGAAAATTTAGTAATCGTTGAGTCTCCTGCCAAAGCAAAAACTATCGAAAAGTTTTTGGGAAAAGATTTTACTGTTAAATCAAGCTTTGGGCACATAAGGGATTTAAATAAAAAAAATTTAGGTGTAGATATTGAAAACAATTATTTGCCCGATTATATTGTTTCGGAAGATAAAAAAAATGTAGTTAAGGAATTAAAAAGTGCGGCTAAAAAAGCAAAGTTTGTTTGGCTTGCATCTGATGAAGACCGCGAAGGAGAGGCGATAGCCTGGCATTTGTTTAACGTTTTGGAACTCGACAAGGCTAAAACAAAACGAATTGTATTTCACGAAATTACAAAGGATGCCATTCAAAATGCAATTAAAAATCCCCGAAATATTGACGAAAATCTGGTTAATGCACAACAGGCAAGACGAATTCTTGATCGACTGGTGGGTTTCGAATTATCTCCTATATTATGGAAAAAGGTTAAACCATCGCTCTCTGCAGGTAGAGTTCAGTCTGTAGCTGTTCGATTATTAGTTGAAAGAGAACGTGAGGTAATGGCTTTTAAAAGTGAATCATCCTTTAAAGTATCTGCAATTTTTAAAACTAAAAA
>JAVEZW010000167.1:0-8131 GCA_034002805.1 Bacteroidales bacterium
GCTCCGGATATTCTGGGTGTTTGCTGATTTGAAAAGTAATCGGCACTTTTACTTAAAATTATTTTGTGCGCTTTTCTCTCGTTACTTATGCTTCCCTGAATAATTATTCTTTCGTAGGTGCTGTTTAGATCTACATCAAAATCTTCGACACATGAAGAAGTGATAGCTGCTAAAATCAATATGATAATATATTTTCTATTCATGATTTGTAGGTTTTAAAAGTAAAAATTCCAGGTTAAAGATGGAATAATGGGGAAAACATATACTTTCTCGGCTTTCGTTACTCCCGGATTTTCAGGATCTTGCGTAAAGGTTACCATCCAGGCATTGTGTCGGTTATAAACATTATATACCGATACATTTAATTCGCTTCTAAGCCGCTTATTAGGTTTCTCTTTGCCTTTTAATGTTATTGAAATATCCAATCGGTGATAATCTGGCATTCTGTAACTATTTCGTTCGGTAAAGATCGGCACAGCCATGCCTTCGTATTCGTACTTGCCGCTTGGAAACGTAACCGGATTTCCGGTAGCATATACCCATGTAGCCGAAACATTAAGTCTTTTTGTTAGATCGTAAACACCAACAATCGATAAGTTGTGAGGTCTGTCGTACGATGAAGGATAAACCTTTCCGAAATTTATTTCAGGTATTTTTCGTTCGGCTTTAGATAAGGTATAACTAATCCAGCCAGTAAATTTACCCTGCTGCTTACGTATAAAAAATTCTGCTCCATACGACCATGCATCACCAATTCTGAATTCGCCTTCGAGTTCCGCATTAAGCGAAAGCTGTGCATGATCTTTAAAATCAATTTGGTTATCCATGTTTTTATAATATAACTCTATGGATGTTTCAAAAAGGTTGTCCCCAAAGTTTCTGAAATATCCAACAGCAACCTGGTCGGCTATTTGCGGATCGATATTTGGACTTGAAGGAACCCAAACATCGAGTGGCGAACCTCCTGTTGAGTTTGATGCCAGATGAAGGTATTGTTTTGTTCTTGAGTAGCTTGCTTTTATTGACGATCTTTCGTTTACAAGATAGTTAAGGCTTAATCGGGGCTCTAGTCCATAAAAGGTATTATAAATGTCCCACTGCTCATAAGTTGTAGAATCAACCTTTTCGTAATTCTCGTCAAAATTATAGGAGGTGGCTTTACCCATATTTTGAAAAGCCGAAGCTCTCAATCCGTAGTTAAATCTAAGTTTTTTTCCCAACAAGTGCTCGTTGCTTAAGTAAATTGCATATTCAAGTGCATTTGATTCGGGCATTACAATTGGATCGCCGCCAGTGCCTGCTGCATATCCGGGATTAAAATGATGATATATTCCATCAAACCCGAATTTAACCGTATTGTTTGGATTTAAGAAATAGGTTAAGTCTCCTTTTATTTTTAAATCCTCAAGATCCGAAACCCACTTAAATCCATATAAATTATCACCACTCTCCATTTTATAGTCGTATTTACTATAAATGAACGAAAAGTTTGAAAATAGTCTCTCGCTAAAAAGATGATTCCAGCGAGTTGTTAAGGTGTAATTACCCCAATCCCAGCTAAACATATCGCCATATTTCATAACATCACGGCCAAAATAACCTGAAACAAAAATTCTGTTTTTTTCGTTGATTTTATAATTTGTTTTTAGGTTGAGATCGTAGAAATATAACTTGTTTGAGTTAATCATCTCATCACTTGATAACAGTAGAAATAAATCGGCGTATGTCCTTCTGCCAGCAACAAGAACAGACCATTTATCCTCAATAATAGGTCCTTCTAGTGTTAATCGCGAGGAAATTGTTCCAATACCTCCTGTAGCTTCAAATTTCTTTAGATTCCCCTCTTTCATTCTTATATCAAGAAGTGATGATAATCGTCCTCCGAATTCGGCGGGTATATCGCCTTTATAAACCTTAACATCTTTTACTGCATCGTTGTTAAAAACTGAAAAGAAACCCATAAGATGTGATGCGTTGTAAACAGTGGCCTCATCAAATAAAATCAGGTTCTGATCAGGACTGCCACCGCGAACATTAAAACCTGAAAAACCTTCGCCAGTAGATTGAATGCCGGGCATTAACTGAAGAGTTTTAATAACATCAACTTCACCAAACAAAGCCGATACTTGTTTTATTTCTTTTGCCTGCAGTTTTATGGTACTCATCTCAGTACGAAGGATGTTCTCGTTTTTCCTTTCTGCAGTAATTACAACCTCATCGAGGATTTTTTCCTTTTCTTGGAGTTTGATATGGACCGTTTTGTTTTCGTTTAGTTTTACTGCCAGGTCTTGTTTTTCGAGGCCCATGTACGAAAATTCTATGTCATAATCGCCTTCGGGTAAGGTTAACGAATAAAACCCATAAACATTGGTAGCTGCTCCCGTGCGTACGTTCTTAGCGTAAATGGTCGCTCCGATAAGCTCTTCGCCCGAATTATTTGTAATATGACCGCTTATGGTGTATTTTTTTTGTGCCAAACCAGGTAAGGCAAATAAGGTTAATAGAAACCCAATAAGGAAGTATTTCATTTGCAGATCTGTATTTTACCGTTTAACTAGATCAAATTTAGTTATAAGTTCTAATATCTTAATTAACTGATCGATTTTTTATTATAAACTGAACTAACGTTAGGAGTATTAAGATTATTGCTAAAAACGAGGCAATTCGTCCAATATAATCGCCATATTTTACATAAAAGGTAATTTCGGAGTTGGCTTTTAAATCATTTTTAATGGCATCGCGAACCCACCAATCTGTTCTATTAAGTATTTCTCCTTTTTGGTTTATAAATGCAGAGATGCCTGTGTTGGCCGATCGTGCAACACTTCGTCGCGTCTCAATTGCTCTTAGTTGCGAATAGTTTAAATGTTGTTTGTGTCCTATTGTATTTCCCCACCAGCCATCGTTAGTAATTACAAAAATTAAATTGGCCCCGTTTTTTACATATTCGGTTACATATTCTCCATAAATAGACTCGTAACAAATAACGGGAGCAATACGAGTTTCGTCTGTAGCATTCTTAAATGTTCCCCTGTAATCTTGTGTTCCGCGGCTTCCTGTTGTGCCACCCAAATCTAAAATTACACTTTCGAGTAGCTTAAAAAGTTTTGGGTAAGGCATTTTTTCAACTCCTACAACAAGTTTAGATTTATGGTATGTTGGTAAGGTAAATGTTGTATCAATCTGTACTGATGAGTTGTACACATCGTAATACATATCAGAATCTCTAAATTTTCTAACTGTTGATGACAGTTTTTCATCCAGAGTGTATGCATAATAGGCATCCATACCAATTACAAAATTTATATCGGGTCTTTCCTTTACAAAATCAATCATGGTTTTAATGGTTAGATTGTCTGTAAGGTTATTAATCCATATATAGTTGTCTAAAGCCGTTTCGGGACCCACAACGTAATCAGTGTTTTTATCAGTAATGCTGTCAGCAAGATGCATTATAATATTTAGCTGTTCCAGATGCGACATTCCGCTAAATTTGTCATTATAAGGATCGATATTTGGCTGAATAACAGCTATATTATACTCTTTTCCCTTTTCTTTATAATTATTAAAGATTGAAACTGAAATAATAATAGGCACAATAAAAAGAATGATAATTGAAACTATTTTCGGAATTAATGATTTTAAAGATCTGATTTTCAGATAGTTTTTTAATAAGTTAAATATGATTAAGTTTAAAACTAGAACCCATAGCGATCCGCCAAGTGTTCCGGTATATTCGTACCACTGAATTAATTTGATATCTTTTGCTAATCCGTTGCCTAAATTTAACCAGGGCCATGAAATTTCGGCATTTAAATATAAATATTCAAAAGCGATCCAATATGCTATTATGGCAATGTTACCAAGTTTTTCGTTTGTTTTTCTTTTTGTAATGTGCGCCAACCAAATTGTTGTGGTTAAAACAAAAGTATTTACAAGCACGGCTGCTATTACTCCTGCTAATGCCGCATTATAAACCCAGTAAGTAGTCAGGATGTTCCATAGACCAATAGTTAAAGCTGCATATCCGTAAAAAACAATTGATTTATTATTCTGCTTGGTTTGATATAAATAATCTTCGATAATTAGCAAAGGAACAAAGGCAACACATAATATTAATCCCGAAAACTGCTGATACCAAGGAAGTGACAATAAAATACTTCCTATAAATGAAAGTAAAAATAATTGTGATCGT
This sequence comes from Bacteroidales bacterium, assembly GCA_034002805.1. Taxonomy (GTDB): domain Bacteria; phylum Bacteroidota; class Bacteroidia; order Bacteroidales; family UBA12077; genus UBA12077. The sequence goes on from JAVEZW010000167.1 coordinate 4,196, forward strand.
TTCATTTTTGTCGTTTAATATTAACAAGATAAACACCAAGAAAGATCAAACTTATCCAGAAAAAATGGATTAATCTAATCTGCTCACCATCAAAAAGGCCCCACATAATTGCGAAAACGGGTATAATATAAGTAACCGATGATCCAAAAAGAGCTGAAGTATTTTGTATTAATGTATTAAAAATTATTAAGGCCATCATAGTGCCAACAACACTCAGGATAGCAATAAAACCAAGGTTTAGAATATAATCATTAGTTGATAAGGCAAAAGAAAAATCAGTAAATAAAAGATAGATTCCTGCAACCGGGCCAACAAACATAAAGGCAATGGATGTTAATTCCAATCCATTTAAATCTTTTATCTTGTATTTTACCTGGTTTACATTTATTCCATAACAAATGGTGGCAAAGACAATTAATAACCCGTAATAATTAATATTTCCAAAAAGTTCGCCTGAATCGGCCGAGAAAGCAATTAATCCTAAAGCTCCTATTAACCCTAAAAAGATACCAATAATATTTACAAAACCAGCTTTGCTTTTGTAAAATAAAAGTCCTAAGATTAACGTAAACAATGGAGTCATTGAGTTTAACATTCCTGCCAAAGAGCTATCGATTTGAGTCTGAGCTCTGGTAAATAAAAATGCAGGAATGGCCGATCCAATAAATCCAACTACTAATAATGAAAAAAAATTGTCCTTAGTGATTTTTTTTAAGTTTTTTAATCCAAAGGGTAGAAAAGCCAAAAACGATATAAACATACGCAGGGCAGCAACCTGATCATGCGAGTAAGAGCGAAGCCCTTTTTTCATCAAAATAAAACTACTACCCCAAATGAAAGCCAGGAAAAGTAAAACTGTCCATTGCCAAAATTTGTTCTTGTAACTAAATGTCGCCATTTTTTTCAATTTAAGGTTCAAATATATGGATTATTAACAAAACCTCACTTTGGTTGTTTTAACTTTTTAGCAAGTAAACACTTATTAAAGCAGTATTCGTTTTTAAAAAAACAAATTTTGCTTTACATTTATGCCCAAGCTATAAGGATTATGGAAGTATACCAGATTTATGCGGGTGGTAATTTTTGCACAACAGATTTGTCTCATAAGGTCTTTAATCCTTACGACAAATCGCTTGTTGGCGAAACTTATATTGCTGGGAAAAAAGAGCTGGAAAATTCAATCGATAAAGCATTAAAAATTAAAAACGAACTACGAGATTTACCATTACATAAACGGTATTCAATTTTAATGCAGATTGCTGAGGGAATAAAGAACCGCCGAAATAATATGGCAACTATTCTGGCTAGTGAGGCAGGAAAGCCTATAAGATATGCCATGGGCGAAGTTGACAGGGCGATTCAGGTTTTTATTATAGCAGCAGAGGAATCTAAAAGGTTGCCAAAAGAGTATATCTCTGTTGACTGGACTCCAGCTGGAGAAAACAAAGAAGGATTGATAAAGTATTTTCCTGTTGGATTAATCGCAGGAATAGCTCCATTTAATTTTCCATTAAATCTTGCGGTTCATAAAATCGCTCCGGCAATTGCATCAGGAAATCCAATAATAATTAAACCAGCACGTAGTACTCCATTATCAGTGCTTGAGCTTGCAAAAATAATTGATCAGACAGAACTTCCTAAAGGAGCAGTATCTATATTACCCATGGATCGAGAGTCGGGTAATCAGCTTGTAACCGACAACCGGTTTGCGATGCTTTCTTTTACCGGATCGCCGGCTGTTGGCTGGAAAATGAAACATGATGCAGGAAGAAAGAAGGTAATTCTCGAACTTGGAGGAAACGCAGGCGTAATAATTTCAGAATCTGCTGATATAGAGATGGCTGCAAAGAAATGTGTTGCCGGTGGATTCGCTTATTCGGGCCAGGTTTGTATTCATGTTCAGCGAATTATTGTGCACGAAAATGTTTATGTGTCATTTTTAGATCGCTTTATTGAATTAACAAAAAAACTCAATGCTGGATCACCGATTGATGCAAATACAGACATTTCCTCGATGATTGATGAAGAGAATGCTATTCGTGTAGAGCAGTGGGTAAATGAAGCTGTTGCAAACGGTGCAAAAATATTGGTTGGAGGTAAACGCAAGGGAACGTTTTTTGAACCCACCGTTTTAACAAAAACAACCCGACAAATGAAGGTTTGTGCATCTGAAATATTCGGTCCAGTAGTTACTATTGAAAAGTTTTCGGATTTTGATGAGGCAATAAATTATATTAACGATTCTGAATTTGGTTTGCAAACTGGTGTTTTCACCAATAAAATTGATGAAATGAATCAGACATATAACGAATTAGAAGTTGGTGGTGTAATAATTAACGATGTGCCTACGTTTAGAGTTGATCACATGCCTTATGGGGGTATTAAAAACTCAGGATTCGGTCGTGAGGGTGTAAAATATGCAATTCACGAAATGCTCGAACCAAAATTATTAATAAAAAACACTAATTATTAATTATCATAAATGGAAGTAATATTCTTTTTAAAAGGAATCATTGTTGGATTACTGGCTTCAATACCATTGGGACCTGTAGGTGTTTTATGTATTCAACGTACTTTAAATAAGGGGCGATTGTCTGGTTTTTTATCAGGCATGGGTGCTGCAACTGTAGATGCAATATTTGCACTAATTGCAGCAATGGGACTTACGTTTATTATTAATTTTATTGAGCAACAACGATTTTTTATTCAGATTATCGGAGGTATTGTGTTGATAATTATGGGATTAATAGTTTTTTATAAAAATCCTGTAAAACAAATGAGAAGACAAAAACGAGGCAAAAGCACTCCTTATCAGGATTTTTTCTCTGTATTTCTTTTAACTCTATCGAATCCTGTGGCTGTGTTTTTATTTGTTGCTGCATTGGCAAGTATTGATATTGTTTCGGTTGAGTCACCAATTTTATCAACCTTGTTTGTTGTTTCGGGAGTATTTTTAGGAGCTTTATTATGGTGGGTCATGCTTATTTCTTTTGTTGATCTATTCCGAAAAAAATTCAGATTAAAGCAATTATGGTGGATAAACAAAATAGCAGGTGTTCTTATCACCGGTTTTGGTATATTTGCCATCTTAGCCATTTTTTATATGGTTTTTAAATAGCCTAATCTATTTTATAGTATTTATTTATATTGATATAACGTGAAAATAAATAGCGCCGAATTTGTAGCCAGTAATACCGGTTTTGATAAATGCCCTGAGCCAAAACTTCCCGAATATGCCTTCGTTGGGCGATCGAATGTAGGCAAATCGTCGCTTATTAATATGCTTTTGGAAAGAAAACAACTGGCAAAAACATCGCAAACACCCGGTAAAACGCAACTTATAAATCATTTTATCATAAATACAAATTGGTATCTGGTCGATTTGCCTGGATACGGATATGCAAAAGTTGCTAAATCCAAACGAAAAGATTTTCCGAAACTTATAAAAGATTATTGTGAATTTCGACCTAATCTGGTTTGTATTTTTATACTTATCGATTCGCGCCATAAACCGCAAAATAACGACCTTTTATTTATGGAGTGGCTGGGTGAAAAGCAAATACCTTTTGCCATGATCTTTACAAAATCTGATAAGCTTGCTAAAACAAAACTCGAAGAAAGCATTGCCCTTTACAAAGCAACTATGTTGGAGAGCTGGGAAACCTTACCCGAAATATTTATCACCTCATCCGAAACCAAACTTGGCAGAGATGAAGTTCTTAATTACATCGAAAACCTAAATAATACGGTCGTTTTTTAATTTTCCTAACATTTTTGATTCATAACTAATCGAAAATAGAATGATATTTTTAACTTTGCCTATCAATTTTAGAAATATAAAATCTTTACTATTATGAGTCAGCCTCCAATTAAGATTTTTTCGGGTACTAAATCGCGCTATATTGCTGAAAAAATTGCAAAAGAATATGGTGTTGA
>JAVEZW010000168.1:0-8122 GCA_034002805.1 Bacteroidales bacterium
GAACATATTCTTTAAACTTATCAGGATTTTGAGCCATTAGTTTATTCGATTCATCATAATTTAATCCAACAGGATAATATCCACCAGCCCATGGATTATGCAGCGAGGTCTGATCAGAACCCAGATGAACAAAGATATTTCTTTGATCAAGTCTTTCCCAGAGCTCAACAATGTTTCCTAAGAATGCAATCGAATGTGCTTTTTTCAGTTTGCAATATTCAAGAGCGGTATCAATAGCTTTATCAACATCAGCAATTACCTCATCAACCCAACCTTGCTCATGTCTTTTATAGGCTGCCTTTGGGTTTACTTCGGCAGTCATACTCACAACTCCTGCAATATTGGCAGCTTTGGGTTGTGCGCCACTCATTCCACCTAAACCAGAAGTAACAAATAATTTGCCCTCAGTACCTTCACCAGTTTTACTAATTTTACGACAAGCATTTAAAACAGTAATTGTTGTTCCATGAACAATGCCTTGCGGACCGATATACATAAACGATCCGGCTGTCATTTGTCCATACTGAGTAACTCCAAGAGCATTAAACCGTTCCCAGTCATCGGGTTTTGAATAATTAGGAATCATCATTCCATTAGTTACAATAACTCTGGGAGCATCTTTATGCGAAGGAAACAATCCCATAGGGTGACCTGAGTACAATATAAGGGTTTGTTCGTCAGTCATTTCGGCTAGGTATTTCATGGCAAGCAGATATTGTGCCCAGTTTTGAAATACAGCTCCATTTCCACCATATGTTATAAGTTCATGAGGATGCTGAGCTACTGCATAATCAAGATTATTGCTTAACATAAGCATTATAGCAGCTGCATGTACCGATTTTGCAGGAAATTCATCAATAGAACGTGAGTAGATTTTATAATCAGGACGAAAACGATACATATAAATTCGTCCGTATGTTTCGAGTTCATGAAGAAATTCCTTAGCTAATACTTCATGATGCTTTTTATCAAAGTATCTCAACGCGTTTTTCAACGCCAGTTTTTTCTCCTCTTTTGTAAGTATATCCTTACGTTTAGGTGCGTGATTTATTTCGGTTTCATATGGTTTTACCGAAGGTAACTCATCCGGAATGCCTTGTAAAATCAACTTATGAAATTCTTCTCTTGTCATTATTTTCAATTTTTTATTTATTACTTCTTTGTCTTTTAATAGTGAAGATTTTAACAAACTCCACCATCATGTTTTCATTGAATAAATAAAGTGCTAAACACATTTACTATTCGTACAAGTCGGTTGATCAATCATCCAACTGTTTGTGTTTATTTGTTAATCTTTACTTTCTATTTTCAACCATTTATCTCTTCCAATGGTCAATGTTGCAATTAGCAGAAGCAACAACATACTTAGGATTCCTATTCCGATGTACTTCATTAAAGGAGTCATCCTTGAAAACAAAGAAATCCCAATAAGTGGAAACAATCCAATTAAAAGAGGAATTCGCCTGTTTAATAATTCACTGCCACTTACTAATAAAGTATTTGTCGATTCAAAATCTTTTAGATTAATTTTCTTACTTCCACACCATAATAATTGGGCATAAAGTGAATCATTCTCAAGATGTGAAGGAATTTCAATGCTTTTTTCTTCACCATTCTTAAGTTCGGTTATTTTATTCACTCCGATAAAAATTTCGTAGGAGAAATACTTGTTAATACTTTCCTGCGGCCTTCTTATTTTTAATGTTTTCATTGTTATATTCGCTCGTTTTTGTGATTTAACCCATTTTTTTATTCAGAATTAATTTATGGGTAAAAAGAAAATTTAGAAAAACAGCTTTTAATACACCTGATGCCATTTGCAGCATAGCATGACGCAATCTATGGATACCTGATTCTTAAAACATTATCAGTTATAAGTAAATAAAAATCAACTCTATTCATAATTCTGATTTAATCATGCCAAAAATACAAATATTGTTGTTATTAATAAATATATAAATGTGTTTGGCAAGCATTTTATGACATTATTACCTGTTTTAATAAATTGCACGGCATTTGAGTATTGGTAATGTGTACAAAAATTTATTACATTTGAATTTTAATTTAAAAACTAAAAGAAATGAAAAAGTTACTTATTGCATTAGGAGTTATCGCAGGTATTGTAATCTTGTTTGTGATGTGGGCTAACGGACATTACAACAAAGCAATTAACTACCAGGAAAATGTTGATAAATCATGGGCTAATGTAGTTACCGATTACCAGAGAAGAGCTGATTTGGTTCCACAACTTGTTGAAACAGTAAAAGGTGCAGCCGAAAATGAAAAAGGAATTTTAACCGCTGTAACAAACGCAAGAGCAGGAATTAGCAACGCTAAAACACCAGAAGATATTGAATTAATGGGAAAAGAAATTAATTCGGCCATCAATCTTGCATTCGAAGCTTATCCACAAATTCGATCAACCCAAAACTTCAGCGAATTACAAGCTCAGTTAGAAGGTACTGAAAACCGAATCTCAGTATCAAGAAAAGCTTACAACGAATCTGTACAAGTGTACAACCGTCATATTCGTGGATTTTTCAGAAAATTTGCAATTAATATTTTTGCAGAGGAAGATGAATTTCCACGTAAAGAGATGTTTGAAGCTGTTACCGAGAATGTTGAGCAAGCTCCAAAAGTAGAGTTTTAATAATGAAACCATCTGAGTTTTTTAAAGAAACAGAACAACAGCAAATAGTTCAGGCTATTAAAGATGCTGAGAAAAATACTTCCGGAGAGATTCGCATTCATATCGAATCCGATTGCCCTGGTGATGTATTAGACCGAGCCGCCTTTATGTTTGCCAAACTTGATATGCATAAAACAGAACTCCGCAATGGTGTTTTGTTTTATCTTTCGGTAAACGACAGAAAGTTTGCTATTCTTGGCGATGCAGGAATCAATGCTGTTACACCAGATAATTTCTGGGATGTAATTAAAGAAACAATCCTTGCAAAATTCAAAAATGGAGAGTTTGCCAATGGATTAGAAACTGGAATTAAAATGGCTGGTGAGGCGTTGAAAAAACATTTTCCATTTGAAAAAAACGATATTAACGAACTATCCGATGAAATTTCATTCGGTAAAAAATAACTAAAATGAATCGATTAAATAAACTATTTTTCATTGGTATTCTTTCGTTAGTAAGCTTACTTGCCTATTCGCAAGACTTTCCACAGAAGCCTTATACTCCGAAAATCGTTAACGATTTTGCGGGATTACTCAGCGCTCAGGAACAGCAAGCTTTGGAAAGCAAGCTGGTTCAGTTTAGCAATGAGACATCAACTCAGATTGCTATTGTTGTTGTACAATCGCTCAATGGGTATGATCCTTCGCAATATGCATTTGAGTTAGGCGATAAGTGGGGTATTGGACAAAAAGGTAAAAACAACGGACTTTTGATTCTTATAAAACCAAAAACCAGTACAGAAAAAGGAGAAGTATTTATTGCTACAGGATATGGCCTCGAAGGAGCCGTTCCTGATGCTCTGGCAAAAAGAATTGTAAATAATGACATTCTGCCATTTTTCAGGCAAGATCAATACTATCAAGGATTAGACAGTGCTACAAATACAATAATGGGACTTACCAGAGGTGAGTTTACCGCTGATCAATATACAAAGAAAACTCAGGGAGCCGAACCCTTTTCAATAGCAATCATAATTATCATTGTAATTGTTGTTGCAATTATTAGTCGGTTCCGACAGGCTAGGCATTACGCTATTGGCCATAACCTTCCGTTCTGGATAGCTTTAGGAATGCTTTCGAATCAAAGTAAAAGCAACAGTGGAGGTTTTGGAAGCTTTTCATCAGGATCTGGTGGATTTGGTGGCTTCGGCGGATTTGGTGGAGGAAGCTTTGGTGGCGGTGGTGCTGGCGGAAGCTGGTAAACATTTTAGTTTCGAGTTCCGCATTCAAGGATAAAATTAAAGGTTCAATAATAATAGTTGATCCTTTAATTTTTTAATATACTGCCACAATTTTTCAAAAAAAATCCGGGTTTTTAAGTTTTAACTTTAAACCCGGAACTTATAGCTTTAAACTTATCGTTTATTTAAATTCTTCTTCCATATCGGGATCAACCAAAATACGACCACAGTATTCGCAAACGATAATTTTTTTACGTGAACGAACATCTAATTGACGTTGAGGTGGAATTTTATTAAAACAACCACCACAAGCATCACGTTGAACGGTAACAACTGCAAGGCCATTTCGGGCATTACCTCTGATTTTTTTATAGGCGTTCCCTAATCTTTCTTCAATAAGACCAAGAATTTTTTCAGACTTAGCGATTAACGCTTCTTCTTCTTTTCTGGTTTCATTTGTAATTGAATTTAGCTCGCCTCTTTTATTTTCAAGATCTGCAGAACGCTCATCAAGAATAGCTTTTGATTCAGAAATAACTTCTTGTTTTTCTTTAATTTTCTGAGTAAACTCTTTTATTCGTTTCTCACATAATTCGATTTCGAGGTTTTGAAACTCAATTTCTTTTGATAAAGAATCGAACTCGCGGTTATTTCGAACATTATTTTGTTGCTCAGTATATTTTTTTATTAATGATTGAGACTCTTTAATTTCATTTTTTTTGCTGTTAATAGAATCTTCGAGCTTAACCACATCTTCCTGGAAGTTTTGAATTCGGGTTTGTAATCCGGCAATTTCATCTTCCAAATCCTGAACTTCTAATGGAAGCTCGCCACGTAGTCTTTTAATATCATCGATTTTAGAATCGACAGATTGTAATTCGTATAATGCTTTTAATTTATCCTCAACAGTAAGATCAGCGGGTTCAGCTGCTTTAATCTTTTCTTTAGCCATATTTATAAATAATTAATCGGATTTGTATTTACTTCTGTAAAATGAACTGCAAATTTAGGGAATTTTTTAATAAGTAATTCATAAATTAATTCTTTTGTAAATTGTTCTGATTCAAAATGTCCAATATCGGCAATTACAATCTTATTTTCGGCATCAAAAAACTGGTGATACTTAAAATCTGACGATATAAAAATATCGGCTTTTTGGTTTATTGCCTGCTGCAAAAGGAAACTACCACTTCCTCCACAAACAGCTACCCGTTTAATTGGTTTTTTTAACAGATTGGTATATCGAATCCCTTGAGCCATAAATGTTTCTTTCAATGTTTTTAGAAAATCCATTTCCAAAACTTCCGTTTTTAAATTGCCAATAATACCTGACCCGGTTCCGCTAAAATCATTATTTAGCGGATAGATATCGTAAGCCACTTCTTCGTAAGGATGGCTTGTGATAAGTGATTTTATAACATTTTTAAGCAAATAGTTTGGTAATATAACCTCAACGCGCATTTCTTCTTCGCTATGCAGTTCATCTTTTTTACCGACAAAAGGATTTGTGCCCTCTCCTGCTCTGAATGTGCCATTTCCGCTGCAGCTAAAACTGCACATATCGTATTTTCCAATATGTCCGGCACCGGCTTCAAAAACTGAATTGCGCGTAACTTCGGCAAAATCTTTGGGAACAAAATAAACCAACTTTACTAATCGATTTTTACCAGGCTCAAGTACTTTTGTATCAATCAATCCAAGTTTTTCAGCAATTTTACGATTAACACCATCACTCAGATTATCAATATTAGTATGTATAGCGTAAATTGCTATTTCATTTTTTATTGCTTTAATTATGGTTAGTTCAATGTAGTTCTTTCCGTTTAGCTTTTTTAATCCCGAAAAAATAATAGGATGATGTGCAATAATAAGATTTGCATTGAGTTTGATAGCTTCATCAACAACATCCTCGGTGGCATCAATTGTAATCAATATTCCACGAACTTCAGCTTCGGGATCGCCTATTATCAGACCAGAATTATCATAATTTTCTTGCAACGCCAAAGGAGCAATCGATTCAAGATACGCAGCTATTTCTTTTATTGTCATTCTGAAAGGTAAAAGGAGGTTTTATAATTAGATTTCTTCGCGAATTTCGAGTAGGAGTGCTTTTACTTCTTTTAGGGTTTTTACTGCTTCGAAATTATTCATGGTGCTTTCCCGGTTCTCTTTAAGTTTTTTCTGAGCGCCTTTAAGTGTAAGCCCCAATTCTTTTACAAGGTAATATATCAAATGAAAGTTCTCTATATCTTCAATTGTAAAAAAGCGATTTCCCTTTTTGTTTTTGTGGGGTTTAATAATATCGAATTCCTTCTCCCAATACCTTACCAACGACGCATTTACATTAAACATCTCTGCCACTTCACCAATGCTATAGTAGAGTTTTTCTACTTTTTTTTCTTTATAGGGCATAATTCATTGTTTTAATAATTCCTAAACCGCTCAAAATAAACTACTAATTTATAAAATATTATCTAACAAGCCAAGTTAATTTTTATCACCAAAACAATATAAATAGCCATTACGAGAGGCAATATAAATTCTGTGGCCATAAATAATAGGAGTAGATTCAAATGAACCACTTTTTTTCTCTGATAAAACGATCTTATTATCAAGAGAATATTTATAAAGAGAGATACCCCAATAGCCTGCTGCTATTAGCTTGTTATGGGTAAAAACAGGTATTGAGATCGAAGGACCAACTTTTTCTTTATAGATAAGTTTTGGTGTTGGATAAGAAGCAATACTATCGGGCCCAAGAACCATTTTTAGTGTATCAATAGTTTTATGATCAACTACATATAAATAGCCATCAATACCTAAAAATGCTGCCAGATTTGTACTATCGGACTTTACATAATGATCGTTAATACCGACCGAACCAATAACTCCACCTTCCCATCCGTTAAAATCTTTATTTTCAACAGGAAAATACCATTCAACAGCATCCTCTGGTGACTTGAACGGATTTAGTTTAAACACGCCACCTTTACCTTTTATATATTGCCTCTCAACGGAAACCAAAATACAACTATCGCTTGTAACAACTGCCGATCCATCCATATCTGAGCCAATAAAAAAATCCCAATCGAGCGTTCTTGTCTTTAAATTATAACCCCAAACATGACCTGCTCCTGATGCCACATAAATTCTATCGCCCAATATTGCTGGCGATGACTCAGTAACAATATTTTTTTTATGAGCAATAACATCATCGTTACTATAAAGTTGGTGCTCTTCGAAAATTCTAGGCTGCAACATACCATTGATTGTATCGGCGTTGCGATGATCCGGGTCGAAAACTGTAAACAGCGAATTTTCGAATCCTATATATGCAGTATCATTTAATATAAGTGCTGAGCCATCAACATCACGACTATAGCTGCTAGTCCATTTCTGATCAAATCGCCATAGTTCCTTGCCCGTAAAATAAGAAATTGCTCTATAACTAGGTATATGTTTAGAATCCAGAAAATTACCAGTACCCAACCGGCTGCCTTGTAATATTACCAATGAATTTTCCGGACTTTCGGCATTTTTGTTTACCCAAATAGTTCCTGTTCCTTTAATAACATCATCATATTTATACTGCCAAATGATTTTGCCCGAGTCGGCATCGATTTTTTTTAGGTGATGATCATATGCTCCTTGTATTAAAAACAATTTATTATTCTCTTTTACCAGCAATGGCTGACCTGTCCAGCCTGCGCCCGACCATATTCGTTTTCCAAGCCTTCGCGAAATAACAGTTTCGCCTGTACCCAAATTTAATTTCCAGATAATCTCGAGCGAATCCGGAGCATCGTATCCATAAAAATTACGTTGCCAGTTACCCAAAAAAGTTGGAATTATCGGAGTAATAGTATCATTATAACAAGTGCTATCCTGAGATTTTAACTCGCTGCAAAAAAAAATCCCCAAAAGAAGGGGAATAATAAAATAAAATCTGTTTTTATTCATTCTTAAACTCATTAATCGAATGATTGTCCGCTATTTGAGGAGATAAATATCACTTTGTCAAATTCTTCAGGAGTAAGATCGTTAAAGTAAAAATGAACAGGATTTACTTTCGTATCATTTTTTAATACCTCGTAATGTAAGTGAGGAGCAGTTGAAGTTCCTGTATTTCCAACATAACCGATTACCTCTCCACGTTTAACTTTTTCTCCTTTTTTAGCTTTAAAACCACTCATGTGAGCATAAATAGTTTTATATCCAAACCCGTGATTAACAATAATATGCTTGCCATATCC
>JAVEZW010000169.1:0-8104 GCA_034002805.1 Bacteroidales bacterium
AGCAAAACAATATATGAATATCGAATTGCAGTTAAAAAATAAGGTTCTGGAAGCTTTGCAACAAATGTACGGGCAGGTTGTTGATCCTGAAAATATTCAGATTCAGAAAACACGTAAGGATTTTGAGGGAGATTATACATTGGTTGTTTTTCCATTACTCAGGATTTCGAAAAAACCACCAGAGCAAACAGCAACAGAGATTGGCGATTATCTAAAGAAAAATATTGAAGATATCAGCGAGTTTAATGTTATAAAAGGATTTCTTAATTTAACCCTGAATACCTGTTTCTGGATATCGTTTTTAAACTCAGTTGGTCGAAATAAAAACTACGGATTTATCACGAATAAAGAAAATCCAAATACCGTTTTAATAGAGTATTCATCGCCCAACACCAATAAACCGCTACATCTTGGGCATATCAGAAATAATCTGTTAGGCTATTCAATCGCAAAAATAATTGCTTCGCAAGGTGATAATGCAATAAAAGTTAATCTGGTTAACGATCGTGGAATACATATTTGCAAATCAATGCTTGCCTGGCAAAAGTGGGGTAATAACATAACTCCTGAAAAGGCCAATAAGAAAGGCGATCATCTGGTGGGTGATTTTTATGTTAAGTTTGATCAGGAGTATAAAAAACAAATTGAAGAACTGGTTAAAAGTGGATTGAGCGAGGATGATGCAAAGAAAAATGCACCTTTGATTCTCGAAGCTCAGGAGATGCTCCGCAAATGGGAGGCAAAAGATGAAGCAACAATCAGTTTGTGGAAAGAAATGAATAGCTGGGTGCTAAAAGGATTTGATGTTACTTATAAAAACCTGGGAATCGATTTCGACAGAGTTTATTTTGAGTCCGAAACCTATAAGCTTGGTAAAGAAATAGTAATCAAAGGGATAGAAAAAGGAGTTTTTATTAAGAGAGATGATGGTTCTGTTTGGGTTGATCTTACTGAGGAAGGCCTTGATCAGAAACTCCTATTGCGATCTGATGGTACTTCGGTTTACATAACACAAGATATAGGAACAGCACATCAGCGTTTTGCCGATTTTAATGCTCATGAACTCATCTATGTTGTTGGCAATGAGCAAAACTATCATTTTCAGGTATTAAAACTCATTATGCACAAACTGGGATACAGTTTTGCCGAATATTTATTTCACCTGTCGTACGGAATGGTTGAGTTACCCGAAGGCAAAATGAAATCACGCGAAGGTACCGTCGTTGATGCCGACGATTTAATGGATGAAATGATCAGTACTGCCGAAGAAATGTCGAAGGAACTTGGAAAACTTGATGAATACGGCGAAGTAGAAAAATCACAAATAAATAAAACGATTGGGCTGGGTGCTTTAAAATATTTTATCCTTAAAGTTGATCCAAAGAAAAATATGACTTTTGATCCAAAGGAATCGATTGATTTTAACGGAAACACAGGTCCATTTATTCAATATACCTATGCACGTATTGCATCATTAATAAAAAAAGCACAGGCTCGTAATAAAATTATTCCTAATGAGATTAATACTGATGTTGCGACTACCAATAAAGAGCTACAATTAATTAAACAGATACACACGTATCCAACAATTCTTTTTGATGCAGCCGAAACATTAAGTCCGGCGGTTGTAGCCAATTTTGTTTACGATCTGGCCAAAGATTACAATCAGTTTTATCACGATCATCCGATATTAAACGAAGAAAACGAACAAGTTTCTGCATTACGCCTATATTTGTCGCAGCAAATTGCAAGCATTATCAAGTCGGGTATGAGTTTACTTGGAATTGATGTTCCGGAAAGAATGTAGAGGCATTGCTGGTAGTAATTTTTATTTTATTTTTGTAAATGTAAAAAAAGTACAAATCATATGTTTGAGAATTTATCGGAACGACTGGAGAAATCGTTCAAATTATTAAAAGGCGAGGGGAGAATAACCGAGATCAATGTAGCCGAAACGCTCAAAGAGGTTCGACGTGCATTACTCGATGCCGACGTAAATTACAAAATCGCAAAAACATTTACCGATACCGTAAAGCAAAAAGCACTTGGTCAGGATGTGCTTAATGCATTAAAACCGGGGCAGGTTATGGTTAAGATCGTTCACGATGAGCTTGCCGAGCTTATGGGTGGACAAGCTACCGATGTTAATCTGAAAGGAAATCCTACAGTTATCCTTATTGCTGGTTTGCAGGGATCGGGTAAAACAACTTTCTCAGGAAAACTGGCAAAACATCTTAAATCAAAAAAACAAAAAAGTCCTTTATTAGTGGCCTGCGACATTTATCGTCCTGCTGCTATTGAGCAATTAAAAGTGCTCGGACAACAGGTTGAAGTGCCTGTTTATACCGAACCCGATAGTAAAGATGCTGTTCAGATTGCGAAAAATGCAATAAAACAAGCAAAGAAGGATGGTCAGAACCTCGTAATTATTGATACTGCTGGTCGTTTGGCAATTGATGAGCAAATGATGAACGAAATAGCTGCTATTAAAAAAGCTGTTGAGCCTCAGGAAATATTGTTTGTAGTCGATTCCATGACTGGTCAGGATGCCGTGAATACAGCTAAAGAATTTAATGATCGTCTCGATTTTGATGGCGTTGTGCTTACCAAACTCGATGGTGATACCCGTGGTGGTGCAGCATTATCAATACGTGCAGTGGTTGATAAACCAATTAAGTTTGTTGGTACAGGCGAAAAACTCGATGCTCTTGATGTGTTCCATCCTGAACGTATGGCCGACCGAATCTTAGGTATGGGTGATATCGTTTCGTTGGTGGAGCGTGCTCAGGATCAATATAATATTGAAGAAGCCCGAAAACTAAGCAAAAAGATTGCTAAAAATCAATTCGATTTTAATGATTTTCTCGATCAGATTGGTCAGATAAAGAAAATGGGTAACCTAAAAGATCTTGCTGGCATGATTCCTGGAATGGGTAAGATGATGAAAAACCTCGATATTGATGACGATGCATTTAAAGGAATTGAAGCAATCATTTATTCAATGACTCCCGAAGAAAGAAATGATCCTGCTGTTCTCAATGGCAGCCGAAGAAAAAGAATAGCTTATGGTAGCGGAACTGATATTCAGGAAGTTAACAGACTTGTTAAGCAGTTCGATGAAACTAAAAAAATGATGAAGATGATGAAGGAGGGTAAAGGAATGGCTGGTTTGATGAGCAAAATGCAAGGAATGAAAAGGTAGTTCGGTAACCTAAACCAATTAATCATTTGCTGGTTATAATAATTAAAAAAATACAATATGATTATTATCGATGGAAATAAAATTTCTGCTGAAATAAAAGACGAAATTGCTTTAGAAGTGCAGCAAATGAAAAACAGAGGAGAAAAAACTCCTCACCTGGCTGCCGTTATTGTTGGGCATGATGGTGGCAGCGAAACATATGTCGGACATAAAGAAAAAGCCTGCAAACAAGTTGGTTTCGATTCAACCGTTTTTCGTTTCGAAGAAACTATTACAGAAAAGGAACTTCTGGATTTAGTAGCCAAGCTTAATAGCGATTCGGCAATCGATGGATTTATCATGCAATTGCCATTGCCAAAGCATATTTCAGAACAAAAAGTAATCGAAGCCATTGATCCTAAAAAAGATGTGGATGGTTTTCATCCTATAAATTTAGGTCGCATGGTAATTGGCTTACCTGCCTATATCTCTGCAACTCCTGCAGGAATTTTAGAATTAATAAAGCGGTATAATATCGAAACCTCAGGCAAAAATGTTGTGGTAATTGGTCGTAGTAATATTGTAGGCAAGCCAATAAGTATTTTATTAAGCCAGAAGGCAACTCCGGGTGATGCAACAGTGACTCTAACACATAGCCGTACTAAAAATCTTAAAGAGGTAGTTTTAAATGCTGATATTATTATTGCAGCCCTTGGTCAGCCTGAATTTTTAACTGCCGATATGGTAAAAGAAGGTGCAGTGGTAATAGATGTAGGAATAACACGTATAAAATCAGAAACTACAAAATCAGGATGGAAACTTATCGGTGATGTAAAGTATGATGAGGTTTCGAAAAAAGCTTCGTTTATAACTCCTGTACCAGGTGGCGTTGGACCAATGACAATAGTTTCTCTGCTACAAAATACGCTTAAAGCAGCAAAGGGAGAAATTTATTCAAAATAAATCAGCATAATACAAAAAGCGAAAAAGGGACTTTTGGGTCCCTTTTTCTTTGCAGACAGATGATGCGCATCTATTGAAGCAAAACAAATTTGGGGGTTAATTCATCACAGCTATCAAGCTTTAAAGTGATTTTTTGTATTCATCAGTAAAATGGTTAGGGGAAAAACCATCGTTGTTGAATAGCAACGTATTCTTTTAAGCGAAATAACGTTTTTGGTTTGTATGTCTGAATACTGCGCTATTTTGGTTGCTTGTGATTGTTAAAAGATTTGCAGCATCATAGATTTTTAAACCCGCATCGTCGTTGCAATAAATAATGAACATGTTTTAATTTTTAAAACTATAAGGTTGAGTTATAGATTTTAATCATGGTGCATATCAGCTAATTCGTTGTAAGAAAATAGTTTACCTTGGTATGCAACCCCATTTTTTTTATTGATTATGTAGTATAGATGCAATCAAAAGCTAAATGGTTGCTTTTTGAATTTAAAAATAAAATTGTGATATACAGCAAGGAAGCCAGACAAAATTATAATTCTGAAGTAAAATGTTTTTTTTGATAATCAGTAAAAATTACTGATTAAAAAAACCTTGATCTTTTAAAACCTTGAAAAATACATTTGAAAAATGAATGTTATCTGCTTTTTTGTAACGATTGTCTGTAAATATTTGTGCGAGTGTATCTTTTTTATTCTCTAATAATAATTGTTTTGTTGATTCAAGTGCTTCTTTATCAGCGTATAATTTGTTTATGTCCTCTGTGGAATAATCTTTATAAGTTTCGTAATGAACAACCGCTTCAATCGGAAGACGGTCAGTTAATGCGGGATTTTGATCGGGGTAACCCACAACAACGGCAGTAATTGGAATAACACCTTTAGGTAAATTCAAAATCTCGATTATTTTATCGGCTGTATAGGTAGTTGTTCCGAGGTAGCATATTCCAAGTCCTTTGCTTTCGGCAGCTATGCAACAATTTTGAGCTGCAAGAATGGCGTCAATGGCGGCGTTGGTAAACCACAAAAAATTATCGTAACCAGGTTCTGCTTTTCGGTTGATACACCATTTGTTAAATCGGTTAATATCGGCACAGAATGTAAGTAACACAGGCGCCTGAGTAACCATGGGCTGGTTAAAATGTGTAGGAGCAAGTTTCTTTTTCATCTCTTCATCACGAGTAACAATTATCGAATAAACCTGCATGTTTCCAGTATTTGATGCCCTTATGCCAGCTTCTAAGATTTCTTGTAAATCGGTTTCTGAAATTGGTGTATTCTTGTATTTACGGATTGATCTGTGATTAAAAATTGTTGAAAGCATAATTCGGGTGATTAGTGATTTGTGAATTTTTAACTTACTTCTCTTAGGTTTTAGAATCCTTAAAAAGGATGGTGCAAACTTACAAAAAATGATAAATGAAGTTTGATGATTATCGTCATATTTTTAGCTATAAAAAAAATCCTGCTAAGATGCAGGATTATTAAAAAGTAGTATAATATTTAGAAAATATAGTATTTTACACCAAGGCCAAGGTATAACTTGTTTCCTGCTGTTTTGTTGTCTGTACCAGAGGTAATATCTGTATAATTATATTCCAGGTTTAACCCAACAGCACTTGAAAGCATGAACAAAACACCGGCACGTCCAGTTAAGTAAGTCGAATTAATATTGGTATCAGTTTCAGAGTCGGAGTATTTATAATTATTTTTTGTAAACAGAAAGGATACACCAATATATGGATATACTCTTCTTTCTTTATGTCCAGCAATATAATAAACCAGAGAAGGGCCTAAACCAAACGATGTGTGGCTATATGTTCCTTGTAAATAATAGGAAACCAGAAACTCAGCACCAATTGATAAGGAAGGAACAACAAAAACTGAAAAATCAGGATTGAGCCCAACACTGAATGATCTGTTGTTATCTGCATCATCATATAACTCACCACCATAAGAACTTACTGAAAGAATTTCTCCTCCCAAAGAAAAGCTACCTGCGTCGGTTGCAAATTCAGGCTGTGCATAAACGCTCACAGCAAGAAAAATTGAAAATAAAAAAATAACTAGTTTTCTCATAATTAAAGTTTTAAGTTTAAACTATAAATTTAGTGAGGAGTATATTAAAAGTCAAGAGAGGGCAAAAAAAGACCGGGCAAGCTACTCACATCGCACCGCTACAACCGTTTACCCTTGCTTCCTTCCGGACCTGGGGGAGTTCAACGGGAGCTGGTCGTATGAGACTTACCCGGGGGCACAAAAATAGTAATTTATTGATTGTTTTCAAATATTTAATTTATTATTTATAAAAAAACGGATATATTTGTTTCTACCTTAATCTTAAATTTTACAACTATGAACGAAAAATCTGCATTTTGGAAATCAGGCGCCACCAGCGGAGTTATTTTAGGTATTGTTTTAATTATCTACTCTGTGCTTTTATATATGCTTGATCTTAATATGAATAAATCACTTGGATATGTGACTTACCTTTTCTTAATTGTCGGCTTATGGTGGTTTACTAAATCATATCGTGATAATACACTTGGCGGAACAATTTCTTATGGTCAGGCTCTTGGGTATGCAATGGTTATTGTTGTTGTTGCGGCATTAATTAGTAGCGTTTATAGCTATGTTTTCCTAAAATATATTGATCCTTCGATGATTGATAAAATAGCTGCTATGAGCGAAGAAGAAATGTTAAAGCAAGGAATGAGTGACGAACAGATTGAATTGGCTCAATCAATGAGTAAAAAGTTTATGAGTCCTGGTTTAATGAATATTATGGGCTTTTTAGGAACATCTGTTTTTGGTTTCCTTATTGCTTTAGTAACTTCAGCAGTAGTTAAAAAAGAAGGAGATCCTTACAAAACAGCAATGAAAGATGTAGAGTAGGATAATAAATCTCAGGGAAAGGCTTCTTTCCCTGATTAATTTTTTAAAAAATGGATATTTCGGTAATTATACCTTTATATAACGAAGATGAGTCGCTGCCAGAATTGGTAGAGTGGATTGATCGCGTTATGGTTTTGAATAATTTTTCGTACGAAGTAATTCTTGTTGATGACGGAAGTACTGATAATTCGTGGAAAGTTATTAACCAGTTAAATGAGAAGTTTAACAAAATCAAAGGGATAAAATTCCGAAGAAATTATGGTAAATCGGCTGCATTGCATACTGGTTTTAGCGAAGCCAAAGGAGATGTTGTAATTACTATGGATGCTGATTTACAAGATAGTCCGGAAGAAATTCCTGAGCTTTATAGAATGATTCTCAAAGATGGATTCGATTTAGTTTCAGGATGGAAGAAAAAACGTTATGACCCAATAACTAAAACTATTCCAAGTAAATTGTACAACCGAACGGCTCGTGCATTAACCGGAATTAAACTCCATGATTTTAATTGCGGACTGAAAGCCTATAAAAACGAGGTTGTAAAGAATATCGAGGTTTATGGCGAAATGCATCGTTACATCCCCGTAATTGCCAAAAAAGCAGGATACAAAAAGATAGGTGAGAAAATAGTACATCATCAGGAACGAAAGTATGGCGTTACTAAATTTGGATTAGACCGTTTTATTAAAGGATATCTTGATTTATTATCCATTACGTTTATAACCAAATTTGGGCAACGACCTATGCATCTTTTTGGAACATTGGGTACATTGATGTTCATTGTTGGTTTTCTTTCAACAGCATGGCTTGGAGCAAAAAAAATATATTATATATCAAATGGAATACCTGCTGATCTGGTTACAAAAAGCCCTTACTTTTATCTTGCTCTTACCTCGATGATTATTGGTACTCAATTATTTATTGCCGGATTTTTAGGTGAACTAATTTCACGAAGTTCTCACGACAGAAATAACTACCAGATTGCTGAAAAAATAAATTTATCGTAGTGATAACTATTCTTATTGGTCCAGCTTACCCTTTACGAGGAGGAATTTCAGACTTTAATGAG
>JAVEZW010000170.1:0-8063 GCA_034002805.1 Bacteroidales bacterium
CTGTAGTTCCTGATACTCAGGCTCCAACTGCTCCTACAAGTTTAACAGCTACAAGTATTGCTCAAACTACATTTACATTAGGTTGGACAGCTTCAACTGATAACGTTGGTGTTACTGGATATGAAATCTATCAAAACGGAACTTTGAAAGGAACATCAACTGCAACTAGTTTTAATGTAACTGGCTTAACTGCTGCAACTACTTATTCATTTACAGTAAAAGCAAAAGACGCTGCTGGTAATGTTTCGGCTGCAAGTGCTGCAAAAAGTGTAACTACTTTGGCAACATCAGTAACTTATTGTTCATCAAAAGGTAGCAATGTTGTTTACGAATGGATTGATTATGTTGCTTATGGTGGCATGACTAATACAACCGCTGCAAATGCAGGTTATGGAAACTTTACTGCAACTAAAATTGCTACAGTTACTCTTGGTGCTAGTACAACAATTAGTTTTAGCGCTGGATTCAAAAGCAGTAGCTACACAGAATATTGGAGCGTTTGGATTGACTGGAACCAAAACGGTGCATTTGAAACTACTGAACAGATGGTTGCTGGTTCATCAACAAGTAGTGCTACTCTAACATCTACATTCACAGTTCCTTCAACTGCGTTACTTGGTTCAACAAGAATGCGAGTAACCATGAAATACAATGCAGCTCCAACTGCTTGCGAAACATTCAGTTATGGTGAAGTTGAAGATTATACTGTAAATGTTGTTAATACAACTATTGCATCATTACAAGACGAAACTATTACTGGTGAAATCCTTGGTAATGAAGAAAATACTCAAATCAATGTATGGCCAAATCCTGCTGTTGATTATATCAATGTTGGTATTAACAACGGAACAAGATATGCCAGAGTAAGTATTTACAATATGATCGGAACTCTTGTTAAATCACAAGATATGATGGGCAGCGATATTGAAATTGGTATTTCAGAACTTCCTGCTGGTTCATACATTATTTCAGTTGATGATGAAAAAGAACCTATTGTAAAACAATTTATTAAAAAATAATAAAACCCAGTAAGAAGGTTGCTAAAACCAACCTTCTTATTTTAAACCATCTATGCAAACCATTTAACTCACTCTGGTTTATTTGCCTAAACAATCTTGCATAGATATAAAAGAAGCCCGGAAAAACTCCGGGCTTCTTAATTTTTAGGATCAATAATTTTTTAAATCAATTTACGAAGCTCAGCAGCTTTTTCAATAATTTTTACAATCTCTTCGGTTGACAGAGTCTGAGAATTTAAAACCAGATCATAATCGACATCCAGAATTCTTTTTCCGGCAAAATCATTTCGTAGCTGAGCTCTCTTTTTATCCATATCAATTGTAAGATTTTTTGCAGCCCGATGAGTTATCTGATGCCTTTTACTAACTCCTTCAATTCTATAATCCAGAGGAGCTATTAATCGAACATGAAGTGATCTTGGGACATCCTGCAAAATGGTACTGCCAGCACGTCCAACGATTATAACTCTTCCTTTAACCCCAAAATCATAAATTACATCGCGAATGGTATTTCGTATTTTTCGTTCGCTTTTATAATACTTACTCGAAAAAGCTTCCAGTATTTCATCAAACATGGATCTTTTTTCGAATTTAAAGATATACTCTATTTTTTCAGGCTCTAAGCCAAGTTCTTTTGCCGATTCATCTAAAATTTCTTTTGTAATTACCTTCCAGGGCTCCTTTGAGGGATCTCCCCTTTTAGTAAGCATATCAGCAAGATCTGAAGCAACAAGGTTAGCAGGACATCCAAAATCGCGAGAAATAGTAATTACGGGGCCACCATCAACTTTTTGTTTTGGCAACTGAGGTTTTCTTAGTCGCTCTTCGAGATATTTGACCAGAATATTTTTCATGGTTTGGGTTTTAAGTAAAAATTGATGTTTTTTACATAACCAAGATATTAAAAATAGATCTCAATTACAATACACATTTACTAAAATATCTATTATTCTGGTTCCCAGTTATTTATTTTTATAGAAACTGAAAAAGCCTGCTGTTTGGCAGTAAGCTTTTTATTCTTCGTGATCTAGACAGGATTATTTCATGATCCTTTTTGCTCCGAATTCCGAATAAAAAGCTGCAATTTTCAATTGCATTGTCTTTTTAAGTTTCTTCGCTTTATACAAATTATATTTGATTTCGCGTAGAAACTTAAAAAGCCTACTGTTTGGCAGTAAGCTTTTTATTCTTCGTGATCTAGACAGGATTCGAACCTGTGACCCACAGCTTAGAAGGCTGTTGCTCTATCCAACTGAGCTACTAGACCATTTCATTTTTCTTTTTGCTCTATTCTCCCGATAACTATCGGGATGAGCTACTAGACCATTATTTTAGTGGTGCAAAAATATAAAAATATATTGATTGTGAAAAATTATTCGTTTTTTATTTCTATTGTATTGCAATTATTATGGTTTCAGAGCACGTGCAAGCTATTTTACAAAATTACTTAACGATTCATCAACACTAACATCAGAATAAAACTCTTTCCAGCAATGAATATACCCATCGAGCAAGCTTTGTTCGGTAAAGTGTTTGGGCTTAAATACTACATTTGCGGTATTGTATTTTGTCCAATTATAATGTAATATCCGATCTTCTTTCTGAAACTGAAAGTAAACAGGTGTTTTAGGAAATGGTGTCAAAATATAAAATTCGGCTGTTTTAATATCTGCTTTACGAGTAAATTCGAGTGTGCGATCAAAAACGGATTCGTTTTGATGATCGAATCCCAATCCAACCGACATATAAACCTCTATTCCAGCATCCTGATATCGCTTTACAAAATCAATTCCAAAATCAAAGAACTGCGGCCATTTATCATCTTTTCCAAATGCTTTTATCGAGTATGGATCGCAACCGGTAACAAGATAAAGATTTATAACTCCTGCATTCGTTAATAGCTTTAAAAACTCAGGGTCATAACTTGTATTTAACGACCCCGACATAAATATTCGAGGTTTTACTGGCAATTCGGAAAAAGCGTTTAATAGCTTGGTTCTGTAATCGCGGCATTCGCGGTGAGGCAAAAATAGTGTATCATCTATAAGATAGTAATCGCCAGTAATTGGGGTAACATTTAATTCATCGATAACCCTATCGACAGTTTTAAATCGAAACTTACGACCAAATTCGGCGGGTATTATACAGTTTTCGCAATAAAAATCGCAACCCCGCATGGTTTGAATGAGTTTCGCTTCCCAATCGTATTTTGTTCGACCGGTAAATATATTTCGATTTGGAAATGGAATAGTATCAAGATTTTCAACTTCTTTTTGATATATTTTTTTTAAGTTGCCGTTCTGAAAATCATCCAGAATGGTGTTCCAAACAGCTTCTACTTCGCCAACACAAACTGCATCGAAATATTGAGATGCTTCTTCGGGCATTAATGAAGGATGCATGCCTCCTCCGATTACAGTTTTTCCTTTTGCCTTGAATCTTTTGGCTACTTCGTAAGCGTACATTGCCTGAGGTGTAAAAAAGCTAACAGCAATCAAATCAGCATCATCGTTATAATCTATTTCTTCAATATTCTCATCAAATAATTTTACGGTATGCTTATCACTCGATAATGCTGACATGATAGGAATTCCAAGAGCCGGAGGCATACTAAAATCGCCAAGATGTTTTTTTGCACCACTCGATTTTGTCAATTCCAGTCTCGATTCAAGTAATTTCTCGAACCGTGGATATATAAATGTTATTTTCAAAATTCTTCCAGATTAAAAGTTCTTATAGATTCAATTATCATTTCAAAATTATTTTAATAATTGCAAAAATAACTCAAAATTTGATTTATGTACTAAAGCTTTCTTTTTCTTAAATATATTTGCAGCTTTAAGCAAGTATGTCAAACCATCTACGATCAAATATAATAAACCTTTATCTCATCAAGATAGCCCATTGGTTTATGTTGTTTATGCCAATTGTAGTGCTGTTTTATGAAGATAATGGGCTTGAGATGCGCCATGTGTTTATTTTACAGGCTATCTATTCAGTTTCTATTGTTGTTCTCGAAATTCCATCGGGATTTCTGGCAGATGCGATGGGTAGAAAAAAGACCATTATTATTGGTACAGTGCTTGGTACACTGGGATTTGCAACATATAGCTTTTCGTACGGTTTTATCGGATTTTTAATTGCTGAGATTATCCTTGGTATTGGGCAAAGTCTCATTTCGGGAGCTGATTCTGCCTTACTTTACGATACATTACTGGAGTCGGGCAAAAAGGAAAAATACATAAAATACGAAGGACGGCTGATTTCTGTTGGTAATTTTTCAGAAGCCATTGCCGGAATACTTGGAGGATTATTGGCTACCTTAAGTCTGCGTTATCCGTATTATGCACAAACACTTATCGCTGCCATTGCTGTTCCTGCATCAATCCTCCTAAAAGAGCCTGATACCCATAAAAAGATGCTAACGATAAGCTTTAAAAATATTTTACAGGTAGTTAAATATGCCCTGCACGATAACAAAGAGCTTAAATGGAATATTATCTTTTCATCGGTTATAGGTGCATCAACATTAACAATGGCCTGGTTTGTACAGCCTTATTTTAAACTGATTGCTTTACCACTGGCATTTTTCGGTTTAATGTGGACTTTATTAAATCTCACCGTTGGTTTTAGTTCTATGTTTGCCGATAAAATTGAAAACTATTTTAAATTTAAAAAGCTATTAATCGGAATTACAATTTTTATTCCGGCTGGATTTATTTTTATCAGCCAGATAAACACTTTGTGGGGAATTGCTGTGTTGTTTATCTTTTATTACATTCGAGGTATTGCAACACCTGTTTTAAAAGATTACATCAATAAATTATGCGATTCTGATGTTCGGGCAACAGTATTATCTGTCCGCAACTTTGTTATACGAATCATTTTTGCAATTCTCGGCCCATTTGTTGGTTGGTACACTGATAATTTCAGCCTTGAGCAAGCTTTACTAATAACCGGAATTATCATTTTGGCATTGGCAAGTGCAACTCTCATCATTCATTTAAGGCAGAGAAAAACAGTCTTAGCCTCCTCCGTAAAATAATTAGCTCGATGAAGCAGTGGTAGCTGCAATAGCGGCTGTAGTTGAAGCAATAATCACTGCAGCTTGAATTTCTTTAATGGTTTGAGAAACAACCTCTCCCAATTCTATATTTTTTGTTAATTCCTTTATCCTTTCGTTGGCTTTTTTGTAATGAGTTTTATCTGGAAATAGCACCCTAGTTAGCTTACAACTATAAATCAGGCTGAGTAATAATAATGTATTTAACTCTGCTTTTTGATAGTTAAATACTATATCATATATCAACCTCTTTAAATCTTCAATTTCAGTATTATCAATCACAGGGTAACGAGTTACTGAAAAAATCCAAAGCACTTTATTTTTCTGTTTTTTTAGAATTCTTTTATCACATAAATCCAACAAAATTTGATTTCTGATATTTCCTGTCTTTGATCCTATCTTATTAACCCAATATTTTGCTGTACGCTCCTTCTTAGATGAATTAATTAGTTCTAAACAATAATTTAGGGTTGCATCATCTTTACAATCTCTTTTAGTTGCTATTATCTTTTTCTTTTCAATTTTAATAAGCTCATTACTTGACAGTTGCATTAATATCGCTCCCGATAATCCATAATTCAATGATAAAGAATCGATTAGAAACTTACCTTTCGCTTTGTCGATTGATAAAAGCAAAAACTGTTCATATAGTTTTAATTCCATGTGGTTAAATATTTAGTTAAAGGTATCAAATAGAAACTCAAAAGGCAATGCCATTTTTTATTTTTTTTTTAGATTTCTGCAAACGTTTTAAATAATCCTTTTATTGATTTATCAATATTTTTGATGAGAACGATCTCATTAAATCCTTGATTATTATTGTTGTTTATTAGAAATTTATTCATTATTTAGTACTCGTTTTTAATCAAATCAAATTAAAACTTATGAAACTATCTGTACGAGATGTGATGCGTTGTGTAGGGTGTCAGAGTTGCATGTTTGCCTGTTCGAGGCGAACTGGTAACGCAGGATTATCAAATTCGTGTATTGGAGTAAAATCAACAGGTGGAATATCGCGGGGATATTCGGTTATTGTTTGCCGTTCGTGCGAAAATCCTCCCTGTGCAGCAGTTTGCCCCACAGAAGCTTTGGTTCCGAAAGAAGGCGGTGGAGTGCGCTTAAACTCATCAAAATGTATTGGATGTGGATTATGTAAAGAGGCTTGTGTTATAGAAGCAGTATTCTGGAACGAAGAACAGAACAAACCTGCAATATGCATACAGTGTGGCTATTGCGTTGATTACTGCCCATACGAAGTGCTCGAACTTAAAAAAGACAAGAAAGGAGTTGCCAATGATGCTCAATGATAGTTTATCGAAGGTTTTATATATTAATCTTACTAAAAAAATTTACGAGGTTAAAGACCGTAGAGATTTATTTGATCAATATTTAGGAGGAACAGGAGTTGCAACACAGCTCTTGCTCGAGGAATGTGCCGAAGGATTAGATCCACTATCACCCGAAGCACCCATAATCTTTGCAGTAGGCCCATTAACAGGAGTTTTTCCGTTAGCATCGAAAACATGTGCTATGTTTAAATCTCCGCATACTGGTGATCTAGGCGAAAGTCATGCCGGTGGACGCAGCGCTGTTGCCATACGAATGGCCGGATATGGTGCTATCGTAATTAAAGGAGCCAGCGAAATACCAATCTATTTAACCATTCACGGAAATAAAATTCAGTTTAAGAATGCAACAACCCTTTGGGGAATGAAAGACGGCTCCATTCCTGCTCGCGTTATGCGCCAAAAAGAAAAAGGCGAAGGATTACGGGCTATCTTCAGAATTGGAACAGCAGGCGAAAACCTGGTTACGTATTCGAATGTAACCACAGAAACCTACCGTCACTTTGGCCGATTAGGATTAGGTGCTGTTTTTGGAAGCAAGAAACTGAAAGGAATGGTTATTTCGGGCAAAAAAGCAATTGAAGTAAATGATAAAAAAGCTTACAGAGCATTATATGATCAGATTTATAAGGCAGCAACTGAATCGCCTTTAATGAAAAAATATCACGATGTAGGAACAGCGATTAACATCAATGTTTTGAACTCAATAAATGCGTTGCCTGTAAAAAATCTACAACAAAGTTCATCTAAAACGATTGATGCTGTTACGGGCGAATCGATTGCACAACATCATTTAGCTCGTCGACTGGCTTGTGCTCATTGCCCTGTAGCTTGTATTCACCTTGCATACATGCGCGAACCTTACGACGATGATCCCTACTTTTATAAAACATCGCCTGTATGCTACGATTTTGAGCTGATTTATTCATTAGGGACAATGGTTGGTATTGATAATCCAACAAACCTACTGAAACTGATAGATATTGTGGAACAGGCCGGCGTTGATGCAATGAGCATGGGTGTTATACTTGCATGGATAACCGAAATGTACGAGCGAAAGCTAATCTCTATAGCTGACTTAGATGGAATAGAAATAAAATGGGGTGATGCTGATTCGTATATCGAAGTAGTTAAAAAAATGGTTAAACCAACTACCGAATTTTATAAAGCATGCGGCAAAGGAGTTGATTTTGCAGCATCAATTTATGGAGGTAAAGAGTTTGCCATGCGTTTTGGTAAAAATGAAATGCCCGGATATCATACAGGGCCAGCAGGTTATCTTGGGTTTTTATTGGGAGCACGACATAGTCATCTCGATAATGCAGGTTACTCGATCGATCAAAAAGATCTTGTAAAAACTGATCTTACACCCAAGCAGGTAGTTGACAAATTACTCGAAGAAGAGGCTATTCGTCAGATTTTATCGAGCATTGCAGTATGTTTCTTTGCCCGTGGAATTTATGATTTAAAACTTGTAAGCGATGCTGTTAAATTATTAGGTTTTAATTTGACTGATAACGAACTTTTGGAAATGGGTAAAAAAATCCATTTAAATAAGTATAAATTTAAAATGCGCGAAGGATTTCGTTTTGAGAAGCTTGATATACCCGAACGTATTTATCAAACCAATGATCC
>JAVEZW010000171.1:0-7942 GCA_034002805.1 Bacteroidales bacterium
AGTTTTGCAGAGCCAAATAGAACTGCTCGTCGTTATTTATCTGATATCTAATCATGTGCAGCAGAGCTGCTCCTTTTTTATACGATAAACTACCACTGAAAATACGACTTTCGTCCATTGCATTTTCGAAGGGTATATATACACTTCCTGTTGGACTTTGCATGGCCTGTGAATAGGCGTTGGTAAGCCAACTTTGTGCAGTTGAATAGGAAGATAAATTCTCCAGTGCAATATACTCGCAATAAGAGGCAAAACCTTCGTTAATCCAAATATCTTGCCACGAGGCGCAGGTAACATAGTCGCCAAACCATTGGTGAGCTAATTCGTGCGAAACCAAATTATAAGAAAAACTGTTTAATGTTGTCATTGTTTGATGCTCCATTCCTCCTCCGAGTAGTGCAAGACAATGTCCATATTTTTCATCAGCGAAAGGATATAATCCAAATTTTTCACTAAACAACTCTATAAATGATGCTGTTTGGTCTATTTCTGATTTGTAATTTGCTAAACAATTTGGATGATTATAAATAAAGTTCTGAATTAAAACCGGGTCGCTACCAACAGGGTTTGCATAGATTGAATAGTCTTGATATTCTGAAACAGCGAAGGAAATTAAGTAATAATTAATGGGGTGATAGGTTTTCCATTCATATCTTTCCTTATTATTTGGAAGAGAGGTAACATTTCTTAATAATCCATTTGAGCCAACCATACAATCATCATCGCAAGTGAAAAAAAGATAGGCAGAATCAATTTTATCAGACAATACTTGTTTGCAAGGCCACCACTCGTAGGCATGAAAAGATTCAGATAAAGTCCAGGTAACTCGTTTACCCCAAGTGGATGATAAATAACTTGATACGCCATCTCCCGATGGTGTGCCGTGGTAGTAAACCTGAACATTAAATTCTTCACCATCAGGAATTTCGGGACTAAAAATAGATGTTATTTCATTATTACTTCTGGAAGCAACTCTATTTATCCCGTTTATAAGCATAGAATCAACAATCATATTGTCTTTAAAATCAAATACAAGAGTATCAAGTGGACCTCCTTGTGCTTTTCCAACGATTGTTGCATTTCCAAAAATATAGGTTGACTGGTCAGTAACATTTAAGTCTAATTTTAGAAAGTGTATATCATACTTATCTAATAAAGGATTATAATATAGTTGATAATCACTTTTTTGTTTAAACATTGAATTGCTTTTAAATTCATCTGGATGAATATCTGCAACTTGACCAAAAATTGAAAAAGAAATAAAAAGCAGAATAAAACTTAGAAATGATTTCATAAATAATTAAATTAGTAAAATTCAAAAATAGAGAAATAAAACCGTTTTATTGTTATTCGATAAAAACTTTAAATTTAAAATCATGAAAAAAATAATTATTTTAGTTCTAATACTTACGATATTAGGATTGTTATTGGGATATATTATTTTTGGTAAGCTTGGTAACGAGTATGTGAGTCTAAAAACTATTTTTGGCTCTACCAATAAAGTAGGATCATTTTTAAAAGATCTATCAGGTGTTGCTAAAATGAGACAAAATATTTTAATATCTGGAGGTGTTGGAGCCTTGGCCGGATTAATTATTGGACTTCGAAAATCAAAATAGAAATTCAGGTAAAACAATCTAATCAATTATAAATTAATTAACTAAACGTTAAATTAAAACTATAAACTAATATGAAAAAACTACTTTTATTATTTACTATTTCTCTTTTAATGGGATCGTTAAAAGCTCAGGATTGCGTATTTTATTATCCTAAAACAAAAGGAGCTGTTCTAGAATATAAGAGTTTTGATAAAAAAGATAAGCTTACCAGCAGAAGTACACAAAAGGTTAAAGACATTACTGAAACAGGAAACACGATAAAGGCAACTATCGAGTTTCAGTCTTTTGATGCTAAGGGTAAGGATCTTGGTATTAATGAGTATGATGTTAAATGCGAAAACGGTGTTTATTCTGTTGATATGAGAAGTTTTCTTGATGCTCAAACTATGGCGGCATATAAAGACATGAAAGTTGACATAACAAGTAATAGTCTCGAAATGCCCACACAAATGAAAGTTGGGGATCAACTAAAAGAGGGGAAACTTGTAGTTAGCATTAGCAGCGAGGGAATGCCAATTATGACAATGACGACATCTATTACTGACAGAAAAGTTGAGGTGAAAGAATCAGTAACAACAGAAGCAGGTACCTTTGATTGCTTTAAAATTACTTATACCATTACTACAAAAATGATGATTGGTATGCGTTTCGAAGTAGCTGAATGGTATGCTGATGAAGTGGGATCGGTAAAGACAGAAAGTTATTCGAAAGGAAACAAAATGTCGAGCACTATTTTAACAAGTATAAAAAAGTAACACATACTAATCAAAAAACAATTTAATGAGCCTGCAATTGACAGGCTCATTGCTTTTATAGATTAATAATACAGATTTATAAAATTATTTTGCAAGTAAAGCTGCACCAATAATTCCTGCATTATTCATAAACTTGGCGGGTTTAATTTCTGTTTTTATAGATAGTAAGGATTGAAATTTATCTATTTTTTTACTTGTTCCTCCGCCAATAATAAAAAGGGTTGGATTAAAAATTTTCTCTAGATGCAGCAAATACTCATTAAAACGCTTAGCCCAATCTTCCCAACTTAGATCCTGGTTTTTACGAACAGCATCTGACGCAAATTTTTCACCTATTATTCCGTTTTGCATAAATAAGTGTCCAAATTCAGTATTTGGAATTAAAATTCCATCTTTTATTAATGCAGAACCAATACCAGTGCCAATGGTAAGGAATATGGTCAATCCTTTGTGTTTTTTTGCTTCGCTAAAGGTCAGTTCGGCAAAGCCAGCTGCATCGGCGTCGTTAAAAACAGAAACATCGCACTTCATGGTTTTACTAAAAAGCTTGTTTGCATCAATACCAATAAACGATTTGTCGATGTTGGCTGCAGTTTTTATTAACCCATTCTGAACAACTGCCGGAAATCCGCATCCGATTTTATTTTTCCATTTAAATTGCTTTGCTATATTTTTTATTGCTAAAGCTATATTTTCTGGATTTGCAGGTTGGGGAGTGTCTAAACGATAGCGATCTCCTATAAATTGACCTGTTTTTGTTTCAACAATTGCCCCTTTTATACCCGAACCACCAATATCAATTCCAAGTATTTCCATGTGTTTGTTTTGAACTAAATATAATAAAAAGATAAGGCAAATCAAACGAATTATTATAATTGCAATAAAAAGTGATAATCTGGTTTGGAGAAAACAGATGAAATAGAATTAGATGTTTTTGTGTATTTTTGATTTCAGGCGTTTGATTCCTTTTCTAAAACACTGATTAATCTCTACCGAAGCAAAAAACTAATTAATAAAGACACTTAAAATGAATAATACAAAAATTTTTAAAACCTCTTTTGCCAGTATATATCCTTTTTATTTGCAGAAGGCAGAAAAAAAGGGACGCACAAAAGCAGAAGTAGACGCTATAATTTTTTGGTTAACAGGTTACGATGAAAAATCGTTGCACAGACAGATTGATCAAAATGTAGATTTCGAGACTTTTTTTACCAAAGCGCCAAAAATTAACCCAAATGTTTCGAAAATTACAGGTGTAATATGTGGCTATCGTGTTGAAGAAATTGATGACAAACTCATGCAAAAGATTCGCTATTTAGATAAATTAGTTGATGAATTGGCTAAGGGAAAGACAATGGAAAAGATTCTACGAAAATGAAATAAGGGCAAAATTAATTTTATGAAAACAGAAATTGTATTTGAAATTGGAGGTGAAGGAGGAGGGATTTGCATTAAACGTGAAAAAAGCCAGTCAGAAGAAAGATTTATATATCATCAAAATGAGTTCGATCCTACAGACGAAGGTCTTGATGTTAAGATAAAAGATGAATACATAAATTTTGAAGTCCCGTTTCAGCTAATCAATAATAAATATCCTTGGCATGCTCTCTATGCAGAAACTGTACATAAAGATTTTCGCGAATACATTATTGAAAAATTAATTGAAAAACTGAATAATAGTTGGATAGAACAAAAACACTTTCATTCAGCTAAAGAGCGATGGGAAAAGATCTTAAAAGGCGAATTAAATTGTAAAATGAATAGCCAAAATGTTCCATATTGGAGTTTTGTAGCGACAAATAAAAAACCGCTTAAGTAATTGTATTTAAGCGGTTTATAGTAGCCCCACCAGGAATCGAACCTGAATTTAAAGTTTAGGAAACTTTCGTTCTATCCATTGAACTATAGGGCCTTTTTCTGGTCACAAAATTAGAGTTTTAAATTAGATAAACAAACTACAGTAACAAAATTCGCCTTAGGAAAAGCTTGGTTAATTACAGATTTGTTTACCCAATATTTGTGTTTAGAAATCTGATATGTAACTTTCAGCAAATTTGGTCGTCTTGTGTTTTTATTTAATTCATTAATATGAAAAAAGCATTTATTCTTATTTGCGTATTGTTTGTTTCAAAAATATCCTTTTCACAATGTTTTGAAGGCAAAATAATTGATTCAAAAAATAACCCCATCCCATATGCAACCATTTTTTGCGAAAAGCTTTCGCGAGGCACAACATCGAATATCGAAGGATATTTTAAACTTGATTTACCTCAAGGGGAGCATCAAATAGTAATCCGATATTTAGGATATAAAACAAAAGAACTAACCATTAAATGTCCTACAAATTCGAATAACCTCGAAATAATCTTGCAGGAACAATTATATAAGATACCCGAAGTAAGAATTCTTGCAAGCGGCGAAGATCCAGCGTACTCTATTATGCGAAAAGCAGTTGCATTAAGTTATTACTATTTAAATCAGGTCGAAGAATATACCTGTCGTATTTATTTAAAGGGATCAGGCAAATTAATTAAAGCTCCTAAGATGTTAGAGAAATCTCTCGAAAAAGATGGATTACAGGTTGGTAATAACATAATAACCGAAAACATTACCGATCTCCATTTTAGACTACCAAATATTGTTGAAGAAAAAGTGGTTTCAATCCGGAGCACCATTGAATCTCAAGAATTAACACCAATGAGTTATGTTACACTTTCTTTATATCACGATATTAATGGAATAGTTTCTCCTTTAGGCAAAAATGCGTTTAACTGCTATAAATTTCAACTAGAATCTTCTTTTTATGATCAGGATTATTTAATTCATAAAATAAAAGTTATTCCGCGAAGAGAGGGTTTCGAGTTTTATTCAGGATATATTTTTATTGTTGAGGGATTCTGGCACCTGCACAGCGCAGATCTTAAACTTGAACAGAAAATGTTTACCCTTAAATTACGCCAGGTATATTCTCCTGTTGATAGTGTTGTCTGGATGCCTGTTAGTCACGATTTTGATATTGTGGTTAAAGCGATGGGTGTTATTTTTGAATATAAATATGTGGCCTCGGTATCTGATTTTAAGGTAAAATTGAACACCGCACTAAATCACGAAATGTATAAGAGTTTATTGACCGAATCAAAGGAAGAAGCACTGAAGGAACAGAATATTTTTGAAAATGAACAAACCCGAATAAGGGAACTGACACAAAAGGAGGATCTTACAAAAACTGAATCAAAAAAACTCAAGAAACTGGTAAAAAAAGATGTTGAAAAAACAATTCCTCCAAAGGATCTCGAGATAAAAGATTTTTATACCATGGACGATAGTGCCAAATTAAAAACAGTTAGCTATTGGGATTCAATTCGGCCTATTCCTCTAACCTTAGGTGAAAAAATAAGCTATGAGAAAAAGGATTCCATTGATTTGATTATGGAAAAAACCCCACATTACTTAGATTCTTTGAAAAAAGGGGATTTTGTATTTAGCCGGAAGAAATTTTTACTTGGTGGAACCTATACGTTTAACGAAGATCACAGTTTTTATAATAGCGGCCTTTTTGGTCTAAGAAACTACTCATACAACACGGTTGATGGATTTAAATATCACGCACGATTTAACTATAAATATGAAAACAACCAGGGCAAACAATTTACTATTGATCATGTTGCGGCTTATGCCTTTGCCCGCGAAAGAATGACCAGCTATCTCGAAAGCAAATTTCGTTTTAATGGATTTAAACGTTCATCGATAATTGCTGAGGGTGGAAGAAAAACGGCTGATTTTAATGAATTAAATGGAATTTCAGATAACCTAAATTTAATAACAACCTTATTTTTAAAAGAAAATCACCAGAAACTGTTTCAGAAGGATTACATAGTATTGGGTTTTGAAACCGACATCGTAAACGGACTTCAATTTAATGCAAAATTTGAGTATGCCGATTGTAAATCTCTTGATAATCATTCCAGCTTTTATTTATTAAACCCATATTCAAAAGAGTTTACACCAAACTATCCACAGATCGGTAATTTCAATTTAAATTTAGTTAATGGTCATCAAGCCTCATTGGTAAATGTAAGGTTATCGTACACACCACAATATTTTTATAAAATAAAAAGAGGATTTAAAGAAATGCAACATTCACGTTATCCTACAGTTGGGCTTAATTACAAGCAGGGCATAAATAATCTGTTTGGTAGCGATGTTAAATTTAATCAGGCAGAGGTAACCATAAAACAAGCAATTTCAATACAACGATTAGGGAACATATCCTATCAGTTTATCGGAGGTACGTTTTTAAACACCGACAAACTGTATTTTACTGATTACAAACATTTTACAACTAACAAGCCTTTTCTTATCTCTTTAAGCGATAACTCCTCTTTTCGTTTGCTTAATTATTACGAAAAGAGTACAAACAAAAATTATTTCGAAGGACATGTACAATTATCAAGCAATCGGATATTACTAAAAAGGCTTCCTTTATTAAATAAAACGCTTATTAGTGAAAATATTTATATTAACTATTTGGCAAGCCAAGGAAACAAACCGTTTTATGAAGCCGGTTACGGATTAAATCAGATTTTTTTACTTTTTAATGTCGAAGCGTTTGTTGGATTTGAAGGCGCATCCTATAAATATTGTGGAGTAAAAATCGGAATCCCTTTTTTAAGTAAAGAAAACGATTCAATGACTATTAGGATCAATTAACGATAATTCATTGTGTGTCAAAACTAATCTTTTTATTACTTTTACAGTTTATAATAAGAAATTGTAGAATATGAATTACATGGATATTATTTTCGGAATTCTTTTTATCTGGAGTATTTATAGAGGATATACAAAAGGATTCATCTTACAATTAGCCACTTTGGCCGGATTGCTTCTTGGTATATATGGAGCACTTAAGTTTTCTGATTTTACAGCAGAACTTTTAGCCCCCAAAATGAACATCAATGAACAAACCCTTTCAATTATCTCGTTTGCATTAACTTTTCTGATAATTCTAATTGCGGTTATTTTAATCGGGAAACTAATCGAAAAGTTTAACGAAGCAATAGAACTGGGCTTTGTAAACAAAATTTTAGGAGTTGTTTTGTCAATGCTTAAAATGGCTTTTATATTAAGTGTATTATTGGTTTTAATCAATAAAGCTGATGCAAAATATAATTTTATTTCAAATAACACGAAAGAAAAATCTTTATTATACAAACCTTTGTCTAATTTTGCTCCCATTCTTTTTCCATATCTTAAATTTGATAAGATAAAAGAGAAATTTGAGGAAAAGAAAAACAATACAGAAGGATATATCTAGTGTTAAATTATTAATAATCAATAAAATATTAAAATGGATACAAAGAATTTAGGATTTGATTCAAAGCTTATACATGCTGGTGATTTTCACGACGAATATGGAAGTGCAGTAGTGCCAATTTACCAAACATCAACATTTGCATTCCGAAACGCACAGCACGGCGCCGACTTATTTGCAGGCAAAGAAAAGGGATTTATATATACACGTATTGGTAATCCAACCATTAATGCACTCGAAAACAAGCTTGCCGAACT
>JAVEZW010000172.1:0-7938 GCA_034002805.1 Bacteroidales bacterium
AGCCCGTATTATATTATCCTCTTGATTCTTGGTTTATAAAAACTACAGCTCTAAAAGAGCGAATGATGGAGCTTAATAAAACGATCAACTGGAAACCCGAATCAACAGGAACGGGTCGTTTTGGTAAGTGGCTCGAGAACTTGCAGGACTGGAACTTGTCACGATCACGTTATTGGGGAACTCCGCTGCCAATTTGGGCAACCGAGGATCGTAGCGAGTTAAAATGCATTGGTTCAGTTGAAGAGCTTTATCACGAAATAGAAAAATCAGTGAAAGCTGGATTTATGAAGGAAAATCCTTATAAGGGATTTGAGGTTGGAAATAATTCAAAAGAAAACTACAATAAAATTGATCTTCACCGACCTTATGTTGATGGCATAATTCTGGTTTCTGCAAATGGAAAGAAGATGGTCCGTGAGCTCGATCTTATCGATGTATGGTTCGATTCCGGAGCAATGCCATATGCTCAAATTCATTATCCATTCGAAAACAAAGAAAACTTCAACGAAGTTTATCCTTCGGATTTTATAGCCGAAGGTGTTGATCAAACACGTGGATGGTTCTTTACCTTGCATGCTATTGCTACTATGCTGTTCGATTCGGTTGCGTTTAAAAATATTATCTCCAATGGGTTGGTGCTCGATAAAAATGGCAACAAAATGTCGAAACGACTAGGCAATGCGGTTGATCCATTCGAAACCATCGAGAAACATGGTTCTGATCCTTTGCGCTGGTATATGATTACCAATGCACAACCCTGGGATAATCTTAAGTTCGATCATAGCGGATTGGATGAGGTTAAACGCAAGTTTTTTGGAACACTTTATAACACCTATTCATTCTTTGCTTTATATGCAAATGTTGATGGATTTAAATACAGTGAAGCTGAAATACCAGTAAACGAGCGACCCGAAATTGACCGATGGATTATTTCTTTATTAAACACTTTGGTTAAAGAGGTTCAGAGTGATTATGAAAATTATGAACCAACAAGAGCCGGACGCGCTATTCAGGATTTTGTTACAGAGAATCTGAGCAACTGGTATGTGCGACTAAATCGTAAACGTTATTGGGGTGGTGAATATTCGAAAGACAAAATAGCTGCTTATCAGACACTTTATACCTGTTTGGAAACTGTTGCACGATTAATGGCTCCAATTGCTCCATTTTTTGCTGATCAGATTTTTATTGATTTAAATGCAGTAACAGGTAAAGACAAAACCGAATCGGTGCATATCTCCAGTTTTCCAAAATACGACGAAAAGTATATTGATAAAACTCTCGAAGAGAGAATGGATATTGCTCAGCGAGTTTCGTCAATGATACTTGCTTTGCGACGAAAAGTAAACATACGTGTTCGTCAGCCTTTGAGTAAATTAATTATTCCTATTTTGGATAAATCGTTACAGGAAAACTTCGAAACGGTTCGCAATCTTGTATTAGCAGAAGTGAATGTTAAAGAAGTTGAATATATAACCGATACGATAGGAATTTTAGTAAAGAAAATCAAACCGAATTTCAAAACGCTGGGTCCTAAATATGGTAAGCTGATGAAGGAGATTTCACAGGTAGTTTCTCAGATGACTCAGGAAAATATTGTTTCATTAGAACGTAATGGAAGTTTTGAAGTTCAGGTTGGAACAGAAAAGATAAATTTATCGCTTGAGGATGTTGAAATATCTTCAGAAGATATACCTGGATGGTTGGTAGCTAATGACGGCAAACTAACGGTAGCTCTTGATATAAATATAACAGAAGAGTTGAAACTTGAAGGTATTGCACGCGAGTTTATCAATAGAATACAAAACATACGTAAAGATAGTAACTTTGATGTTACCGATAAGATTGAAATTGAGATACAAAGACATGATTTGATTAATTCGGCAATTGAAAAGCATAAGGATTATATTGGTGCACAAACGCTTGCAAAATCAATTCAATTGGTTGATCAATTAGATCAAAATTTGGTACATATCGTTGAAATTGATGACGATATAAAAACAAACATCAAAATAACGAAGTTATAGTGTGATTTACTTTTTTAAATTAAAATATTTGTTATCTTTAACTCAATAATAAAAACAAGAGATATGGCAGAAAAGACAAGATATTCAGATGATGAGCTGCTAGAGTTTAAAGAGCTTATTATACACAAGCTTGATAAAGCATTTCAGGATTATGATCTTTTAAGAAAAACAATAACTCATAGCGAAAGCAACGATACGGAAGATACATCTCCAACCTTTAAAGTATTGGAAGAAGGAGCTGCCACCTTATCGAAAGAGGAAGCCGGAAGATTGGCACAACGCCAGTTAAAGTTTATTCAGCATTTAAAAGCGGCTCTTGTGCGAATCGAAAATAAAACCTACGGTATTTGCCGCGAAACTGGAAAACTTATTTCTAAGGAAAGACTTAGAGCCGTTCCTCATGCTACATTGAGCATTGAAGCTAAACAAAATCAGAAGTAGTTTTATTACTTTATTGGATATAAAAAAATGATTGAATCTATTTGATTCAATCATTTTTTTAATAGTTTTACGACCTAAATAAAAGCAAGAATGAAATCAACTACCAGAAATTCAATACTTATAATTTTTGTTATATTACTTATCGATCAGGCAGTTAAAATATGGATTAAGACCCATATGACACTGGGACAAGAATATAATGTTTTTGGGAACTGGTTTATAATTCATTTTACCGAAAACAACGGAATGGCTTTTGGTATGGAGTTCTGGGGTAAGAAAGGGAAAATATTTTTAACCTTGTTCCGGATTGTTGCTGTTATAGGTATTGGGTGGTATTTAAAACATCTGATTAAAGAAAAAGCTCCTAAAATGGTTATTTATAGCATTGCATTTATAATGGCAGGTGCTATGGGCAATATTATCGACAGTGTGTTCTATGGAGTTGTTTTCGACGAAAGTTTTTATAAAACGGCTACTTTTCTTCCTCAGGATGGAGGATATTCAACGTGGTTGCAAGGTCGGGTTGTTGATATGTTATACTTTCCTATAATAAAAGGTCAATATCCAAGCTGGTTTCCTTTTTGGGATAATCAACCTTTTATTTTCTTCAGACCTGTATTTAATATCGCCGACTCCGCAATAACTATTGGTGTAGCTTATATTTTATTATTTCAGCGATCTTTTTTTAAGCAAGATTAGCTTTGATTATTTCGAAAATCGCTAATTGTAACATTTGTAAATACCAGTTAGCGAAAAATTTCCAATTTTCGAAAAATTGTTGTTATTTGGTAGTAAATTCTAAAAACTACCAGTATGTATCATATCATTGTTCCTGTCGATTTTTCTGATGAATCGTTAAAAGGCCTTGAATTAGCTATATTATTTGCTAAGAAAGCACCCAGTAGAGTACAAATGGTGTATGTAAGAAAAAAGAGCGGCGACTTTAATGCCGGGTCAAAAGAAGAAAAAAAATACGCCGAAAAACGATTCAAAGAAATAGTAAAGGAATATCAACCCTTATTGCCCAAAGACATAAAGCTTGATTTTATTATTAAATCAGGTAAAATTTATAAGGAAGTAGTAAGCCAGGCTGAGTCGTTTGAAAAATCATTTATCGTTGCTTCAACCCATGGAGCATCAGGCTTTGAACAGTTTTTTATCGGAAGTAATGCATTAAAAATTATTTCAGCTACCAGAGTTCCTGTAATCACCCTGCAAGGCAATAAACCACCAAGACTAATCAGTAAAATTGTTCTTCCTCTTGATATTACTCTGGAAACCCGACAAAAACTTCCTTTTACTGCCGAAATAGCCAAATGGTTTGATGCAGAGGTACATGTTGTTGCATTGACATCATACAAAGCAGATGATATTGTTAAAAAACTGAATTCTTATTCAGCCCAAGTATGTGATTATCTCAAAGAGCGAGGGATAAAATATGCAACTGAAACATTAGTAGGAGCTAACTTAACTGATATTACCATTGAATATGCTAAAAAAGTTAATGCCGGATTAATCTCCATTATGACCGAGCAATCAGTTGATGTTTCGAACCTTGTACTTGGAAGTTATGCTCAGCAAATGTTAAACAAATCATCAATACCGGTAATGAGTATGAATCCGAAAGAACTATTTGTTTCGGGTGCATTTAATGGATAATGATTTCTATTTTTTATAGGTAACAATAAAACAATCGAGGTATTCGGTTGCCAGTTTCGATTTTAGCTTTTGCAGATGGGCTTCGTTTGTCGAATTTCCAACAATAACTCTATAAACCCGTTGGCCATTCACTTCGGTTGTTTCGATAAAAACCTCTTCGCCATATTTCGAATTTAAGCGTTCGGCCAAGCGGAATACATTTTCGTCGTTTTTAAAACTACCAATTTGCACACCTTTACCCGAAGGAATTGCAACAGAAACATCAATTTTATAATAACGAGGTTCGTTGGATTTTATCGCGATATCGGGAACAAGATCGGGTACATCATCGGTAGATGCAATTACTTCTAATTTTACTTTAACAACTCCTTTTTCGATAAATCCAAGGTCTTTGGCTGCTGATTGTGAAAGGTCTATAATCCGACCAGCAATAAATGGCCCGCGGTCGTTAATTCGCACAACCACAAATTTTTTGTTTTCAAGGTTAGTAACTTTTACAATACTTCCAAAAGCTAGTGTTGGGTGAGCAGCTGTTTTTTTATCGTGAAAATAGATTTCTCCATTCGAAGTGGTTCGGCCTTCGAATTTATCTGCGTAGAAACTGGCAATGCCGGTTTGTTCAAATGATTTCTGTTGAGAAATTGCTGGAATTGCAATCATCAATAGAAATAAAGAAATCAAACTTGATATCGTTTTACAAAAGCTTTTCATCTTCAGGATCTAAAGAAGTTAATTTCCAGTACTCATTTTCAGGATCATCATCGTTCTCGTTTTCGAGCTCCCAGCTATATTTTTTGGGTCTTGGTCCCTGATCGCGGTAATAAACTGCAAAAACCAAGCCGCAAATAGCTCCCATTAAATGCGACTCCCACGATACTTTTGGTTGAATAGGGAAAATACCCCAAACCATACCTCCATAAAGAAAAACGACTAAAAGCGAGATGGCAATTTGTCTCATATTTTTACTAAAAACGCCACTAAAGAATAAAAACGAAGCTAATGAATAAACTAATCCACTGGCGCCAATGTGATAGGCATATCTGGCACCCAACCATATCCAAACATTAGTAATTATATAATTCAGAAAAAAAACTTTCAGCGCAATTTTGTTGTAAAAGTAAAATAAACCTGTACCCAGAATAAGAATTGGACCACTGTTAGAAAGCAGATGCGAATAGTCAGCATGGATTAAAGGAGCTGTAAGTATTCCAATCAATCCTTTTGTTTTTAGTGGGAAAATTCCAAGAAATGCAAAATCGAGATCTAAAGAGGTTTCGAATATCTTTATTACCCAGATAATAAGTAAAAATAATCCCGGAAAAAGTAAGCTCAGATAAAAACGTTTTTTTTCGATGCTCATGGGTAAAGATAAAAACATAAATATCTAAAATTTTACGCATAAAAAAAACCCGGTTGTGAAACCGGGCTTATGAGGTATTTATTAACGAATTTATTTTATAAGTATTTTCTTACTTATTACTTCTCCATCTCCTGATTTTATGGATACAAAATAAAGTCCTTTGGGTTGGTTGGTAAGGTCAATTATTTCAATATTTTCGATCTGAGGCAATGTTTTAGTAAATACGGATTTGCCGATAACATCATAAACGTTAATCTGAATGTTTTCTTTTCTCTCTTCAAAGCGAATATTTATTATGCCTTGAGATGGATTTGGAAATACAGAAACTTCACCAGGCATTATATCGTTTACCGAAGAAACAACCGACATAGCAAAGCTAACTGATTTATTTTCATTAGCAACATCAAGAGTTCCTGTGATTGTTGTGTATCCGGTCTTAGTTAACGAATAAGCTATTCCTGATTTTGGAGAAACATTATTGAAGATGGCAATTCCTTCGCTATTGGTTATTTTATTTTCTGAATTGAAAGCCACAATTACATCTTCCAACGGACCTGAATTTTCATTGCTTGTAACAAGAAACGTTATGTTAAAGGTGATTAATGTCATCGATACATTTTCAACAAGATTCGAATCAACATCTACTGAGTCGGTATATTGATAATACTTATCCTTGGTTATGGTATATTTTTTATTCAAACCATATTCAACCGAATCAAAAGTGCAACTTCCATCGGTTGCAGTAACTCTTGTTAATCCATCAAATGTAATTGATGCTCCATTTATGGCTGTAGAACCATCTATAACATTAAATTTTACAGTATAATTTGGTATTCCTACCGTTAATTCTACTGTTTTAACAATGTCTGAAGTAACATTTATAGTACCTGATTCATTCTCATAACCTATTTTTCTGATCTCATAATTTAACTGAGAATTAGGTCTTATATTGTCAAAAATAGCTTCACCAGTGCTGTTTGTATATTTCTCCTGATTATTAAAACTGATTAATGCATTTTCAATTGGATTACCACTTGCACTTACAATAAATGTAACTGCATTGTTTTGTACAAAGTTTATTTCAGCTTCCCAACCAGTTTTAACCACTGATGCATCAGAAGTGAAAACGAAGGTAAGAGCTCCGGAAGCATTATTCGCTTCAAACTCTGTTGGAGGATTATTACTGCAAAACTCACCAATTTTTTTAGCTTCATTATTGGTTGTATCATTATAAATGAATAGCTTGTCATAACAACCTCCGCTGCTGTTAAGCTCAACATCAAAACTATTAAAAGTAACCTTCAAGTATCCGGTTTCCTGCTTAGGAACAAAAGTTATTTTATAATTTTCGCGATCCCCATAGTTAGCTGCAGGGCCTCCTGAATCGTAGAAAAGGGTAGTATTGAAAACAGGTATTTTCCCTCCTGCTGAAATATTG
This sequence comes from Bacteroidales bacterium, assembly GCA_034002805.1. Taxonomy (GTDB): domain Bacteria; phylum Bacteroidota; class Bacteroidia; order Bacteroidales; family UBA12077; genus UBA12077. Next base: position 6,926 of record JAVEZW010000172.1, read on the forward strand.
TACTCAGGAATCTCTCCAATTATAATGGTTTCATTTCCTGAGATGGTATAAAAATCAATGGTATTATCAACTATTGTAATTTTAAGTTCAACAGCAGTTCCAATAAGTTCAGAAGCCGAGGCTGTAACAATAAAACTAATTGTATCAGTGCTTCCGGCAGCCAACTCAAAAGCGCTTGTTGTACTTTGATCAATTGTAAACAGAGTGCTTCCGCTTACATACTCGATTAACCCAGTTAATCCTGATATACCTGCATGGCCGATGTTTTTAACAAGTTGTTTTAATGTTGCTGTTTCTCCTGGATCGAGAATGCCATTTCCATTAAATTCAGAATCGTCAACAATTAGATCACCCAATTCAAGCTTAGGGGCATTAATTATAAGGCTCTCTTTTGATGTCCAGGTATAAGGGTTGCCATCTGAATCATTCCCTGTAACTAGAAATGTTAACTGAAATGAATGTTGATCTATTATACTATCTTTTACTTGAAATAAATATGAATTATTTTTTAACGAAACCGTATCTTTTAGGATTGTTCCGAAATTTTCGAGAGAGTCAATAATCTTGATATTCGTATCGGCGCAATATAGCTTTGCTTCAACGCTTAGTGCATCGTAAGTGTCTGAAACATTCTTTAATGTAATTGATAATTTAATTTGTTCGCCGTAATCAATTACTCCGTTATTATTGCCTCCAACTTCATCGTTAATGGTAATATTTTCTTTTATAACATATGGAGTGGTTGAAGGAATTATACTTATATCAACAATTTTTGGTATTCTGTTTTGTTTTGTTATAACAAGCTTTGCAATATCTACTTCTGTTAATGGAGAAAAGGCAAGATTAACCAATCCATCTGCTCCTGAGATCTTTGCGTCGAGCAAAATTCCATTTAATGAAATGGCGACAAACGCATCTTCTTCTGTTGAAACCTCAAAGCTTGATGCTCCAATAATTATCTCTGAATTAAAATTAGCAATTAATGCTGAAGGCTCTTTAACAAATGGAGTTAA
>JAVEZW010000173.1:0-7921 GCA_034002805.1 Bacteroidales bacterium
CAAAAACAATAAACGCCAGTAAAAGCAAACTTGTTTTCATATGCAATAATTTTAGTTCACACTCCCCAATTTATATTTTATAATTTACAATTTCAAGTTACTCATCGTCTCGGTGAACTGTTCCGGGCGAAAATGCAGGTAAACAAACGGCAATATACTCGGCTCCGTCCTTAAACGGAGAGCTGTACTGTATCCATTCGTTTTTCTCTACTAATATAGCTTGTCCGGCTTCTATTACATATTCTTTTGTTTTTGTTTTGATTTTAAGTTTTCCCTTAAGAACTACAGTATATTCATCAAATTCGGGTATCTGGCCAGGTTCTTCCCATCCTTCGGGGCTTATCATTTTTGCAATGCTTACTTCGGTTGAGTGAGAATTAACTCTTCCGAAATACTCATCAATTATTTTTTCTTTTGTTCCTGCAGCCTTTATTCTGGAGGGCAATGTTATAATTTTTACCATGATTTGAATTTTATATAAATTTTTACCAGCAATTATCGTCTTTTATTTATTTTGCAACCAAAACACCTGTTATTATTCCCACGGCAACACCTCCAACTCCGATCAACACTTTTTTACCAGCTGAATTCCATCGTTCCTTTTTTAGATGATCGTTCGCTATTTCTAAGTTCTTTATTGTTTCCTGCAATGAGTTTTGAGTATTTATCAAGGTGTTTTGAGTTTCGGTTAACGATTGTTTTGTAAAAGTAACCAGCTCGAGTGCCACTTTTTCTGAGTTACGACTTTTCTCGACTAACTGCATATATGAATTTTCGTGATCTGAAAGTCTTAACTCATATGCTTTTAACAGATTTTTGCAAGTAGAATCAGAGTCGTTTTGCAAAGCAGTATGAATATTTTTATAAAACTGATATCGTCCTTTATTCATGACAAAAACAGTGTCGCACTCAATCTTTATGGTATCTCCTAAAATAAATTGGATTGGTGCTTTGCCTGATGATGAATAGTCAACAGGAATTGTTTTTATTTCTGAATCTTGTGCCAAGACCGAACTACATATTATAACGCTGAATTGAATTAAAAGGATTAAATTTTTCATAATTCGTACGTATTAGCTTCTGTTTTTAACTTTTCTTTTAATTCTTCGATTCTTTTTATTTCATCTTTAAATTTTTGCAGTTCTTCCCAGTTTTTTGCTGTCTTTTTCTGTTCTTCCAGTAAAAGGATCTCGCGTTCCATTTTTAACACTTTTAATTCAGTTTCGGTAGTATTTATTTTTTGTAAAGTTATGTTAATTGTTTGCTGCGCCTGCCTTAAACTGTCCTGAATAGATTTAAGCTCGCTATTAACCTCGTTAATTAGTTTAATAGCTTTTTTTGTTCTTCTTGTGGAGTTAAATGTTAAAAAAATAAACACCAGAAGAAGAAGAAGAAAAATATATTTCAAAATTTGTGAAAGATCTTTCATATGAGAGAATTAAGTGGAATTGTTAAATATAAAGACCTAAAAATAACATTAAATTTTATTTTTTACTCAAAATACTCAAATGCATCAATAATATCGAGATAAACACCATCGAAACCAGCATCAAGAATCTTTTTTAAATAGGATTGCTCGTTACCAAAAATGATAGCCTGCCAACCTTCGTCCCAATATAGAACTTTGTAGTTACCTTCCCAGTCCGGGTTTTCATTTTTTATCCATGATGGATTACCAATTTTCCATGAGCTTTGCCAATAATACCTGTAATCTTCGGCTTCGCCAATACTCATGTAAGATATTACTAATCGTTGCCCTCCGTTTTGTTTGTTTTTTAATTCGATAACTTCAGTTGAAGTAAATAATACATCGTTAAAAAAGCAATCCATAATAAGTAAATCGTAGTTGGTTGCTGCTACTGCATTAATAAAATCTTGTTTGGTTGTAAAGTTTTCAGGATTGATTAAATAAAGAAAGTTTTTCGCATCTTCTAAAGAATTGATATTGTTGCTGTTAACGTTGAAAGGCAAAGCCGGATAATCTGGTATAATATTTAATTCGCGTTCAGGTGCAGCAAAACTGATATAGTTTTTAGTTTGGTTTTGTGTGTACGAATCATCCATCTTCGAATGAGTCCAGCAGTAATCAGTGGTTAATACCTCAATACCATTATTTTCGCAAACATCTAAAAATGAAATCATATAGTTTTTTTCAACGGTTGGAGTGGGTACATCATCGTTATCATATCCATAAAATAAATCTTCTCGACCAACTCCATCAATTGCATTTAAATAAGATAAGCAAGCAGTTCCATCTTCTTCACCGTTAATAGTTACAAGCTCCTGTCCATTTTGAGGAATTACAATAAAGTTTGCATTAATGGTTTTCGAATATTCGGAAATGCCAATAACGAGATTTCGCATTTCTTGTTTAAAATCTTTGTCGTAAGTTACTTCTTCAGAATCATCTGAACATGAAAAAAACACAAAAGCGAAAGCTGTAAATAAAAAGAATTTTTTCATAACCTCTATTTTTTAATTATTAACTAAGGTATGAAAATTGAATTTATTTATGCAAACTCTTTGGCTGTTATATAGATAATGATAACAAATACAATAGCAATTACAAACCAATACAAGGTAATTGCACCCAGAGTTTTAAAAAAGGCACCAATCATCTTGCGGTCATAAAATCTACTTATCCCAACCATTAAATAAACAGGGATACCCCAAAGCAGATATAGAAAATAATCAGATACTTTGTCGGGTAGAATTAATGAAAAAGCTATAACCAATGATGATAGCCCAAATACAAAGGAGTGAAAGTTAATTGAGAAAATGAGGTGTTTAACGTATAACATTCTTGATCGCCATAATATTAATGCAAGAATGAGTGCAAAAACTGGCATTAGTAAAAACAAAACGTAGGATAGTTTTTTCATAAACGTAGCCAAAAATGTTTCTTTATGATCTAAAATGTTTATTCCTCCTATAATTGCTTTTTTTGTTTCTTCAGATGCAGTGGTGTCGTTTATTATGTCTTCGCGTATTTTTTCTTTATTAAAAGTATCATTCAGGTATAATGAGTCATAAGTTGCATTGTTAACCTTTAACGATATAAGTTGTTCGGTTGAATCAGAGTTTGTCTGGATAAAGTCCTCTTTATTCATTTTTTTTATGCCAGCATATTGGGCAAGAAAAAAGAAAATTATACTAAAGAACATGTACAGTCGCATAGGTGGAACATATCGCTGTCTGCGGCCTTTAAAATACTCCAGACTTAAAAAACCGGGTTTCAGGAAGAATGGTTTAATTGTATTTATTAATCTGATATCAAAATTTATTGATCCAGCTAAATCTCCGATAATCTCTTTTACTGGTTTATTAAAATCTTTATTCGATTGTCCGCAATTGGGGCAATATTTGCCAACTTCGGTTGCTCCGCAGTTAGGACATACAGTAAAATCAAATTGGGTTACTTCGCGATCCTGTTTTTCGGATTTTACAACCTGATTATTTTCTTCCATGAATATAAAAATTTAACAAATATAGCCAAAACAGAACTATACAAAAAAACCTGAGTTAAATTAACATCAGGTTTTTCAGATTAAATAAGTTATTTTTTGATAAATTTTTCGCCCGGAGTTCTGGTTTTCAGGATTTTTCTAACTTCTCTTTTCGATGGGTTTAAATAATATTTTGTCGATTTGCCTAATTCTGTGGTATCAACATACGACTCCACAATGGTAAAACTTTTTATTTTTTCAAGATCTTCTTTTGTAAGAATGGTTCCAAATTCAAGAGTGTCTTTCTCCAGTTTAAGCAATTCAACTCTCCATAAATTATTGGTGTCCTGATAATTAAGAAAATAGTATCCTTTGTATTTTCTTAAAATCTGTTTGTTCGAGATAGCAAATAAATCTTCAATACGGCTTGATTTAACAGCAATTGAATCGCCCACAGTTTTCATGTTAATTAGCCAATTATCTGTAAAAAGAAAAGTAGTGTCCCTGAACAATGTGTCACCAGTTTCTCTTGAATATTCATCAAAAGACATAACCATATTTTCGAATCGTTTTTTTACTATTTTTTGCGATTCAATTACAAGTATGGAACTATCAGAAAGTGATAAATAGCTGCCAAAAAGATCTTTTGGAAATGAAGACAGGTTGCTTTTCTTTATAGGTTGTGGTGATTTAAAATAAATAAAAGGACCGCAACTAAATAAAAATAGTAAGCCTAGCAGAATAATTATTCTTCGGTTCATAACCAGTTTTTTATTTATTTTAGAAAGGTACAAATTATCACGAAGTAAGTAAAGATTTAATGCCAATAATCAATTCTGTTAATTTATTTTATCTTTTGGGATGAGAGTTCTAAGGAATTGGTTTTAATAAATAACCCCAGCCTTTAGACTGGGGTTATTATATATTTTAATAATTGGGTTTTAGCCCTTATATAAAATCCGGTTTTTATTTCTTCGGAATGTTTTTCAATGTTTCCAACAAGAAATCGTAGAATTTCTGAACGGTATCGATTTTTACTTTTTCGTCTGGTGAATGTGGATGACGAATAGTTGGTCCGCAAGAAATCATATCGAAGTTTGGATAATTCTTACCGATTATTCCGCACTCTAAACCAGCATGAATAGCTTTTACCTCAGGAACTTTACCAAACTTATTGTTGTACACCTCTTTCATGGTTTTAAGAATTGGTGAGTTGATGTTTGGTTTCCATCCAGGATAAGCTCCCTGATGCACAACTTCGGCTCCGGCTAACTCAAACACCGAACGAATCATATTGGCAAGGTCTTCTTTTGCTGAGTCAACAGAACTTCTTTGCAATGAATCGATCTGAATAAATTTATCGTACTTTTTAACTATCGCAAGGTTATTCGAAGTTTCGGTTAATCCAACCATTGCATCGCTCATTCTCATTACTCCGTTTGGACAACCATAGATTCCTTTAATCATGTTATTCTGTGTTTTTTCATCAATAACCGATTCGGGCATTGATGTTTCTGAATAACTAATTTCCAGATCAGGCTCAGTTACTGATAATTCTGCTTTAATTACAGGTGCTAATTCATCAATAAAATTTTTAAATTCACCAATCTGGCTGGTTGGAACAACAACTACAGCAAAGCCTTCGCGAGGTATTGCATTGCGTAAACTACCCGATTGAATATCAGCTAAACGGATAGCGAGTGTTTTATTTACAGTATACAGAATGCGGTTAAGTGTTTTATTTGCATTACCACGACCAAGTATAATGTCCATTCCAGAATGGCCGCCTTTCATTCCTTTAACATCGATTCTAAAAGCCTTAACATCAGCAGGCACTTTTTCGGATTTATAATAAAACTTAACAACAGTATCAACACCACCAGCGCAACCAATATAAAGCTCACCTTCATCTTCCGAATCCAGGTTTATCATAATATCTCCGTTTAAAACGCCAGCTTTAAGGTTTTCAGCACCTGTCATCCCGGTTTCTTCATCGATAGTGAATAATGCTTCGATAGGACCGTGAACTAATGATTTGTCTTGTAATACAGCCATGGCTGCTGCTACACCAATTCCGTTATCAGCTCCTAAAGTAGTGCTTTTAGCTCTAACCCACTCGCCATCAATAAATGGTTGAATTGGATCGGTTAGAAAATCATGGTTTACATCGTTATTCTTTTGAGGAACCATATCGAGATGACCTTGCAGAACAACAGTCATTCTGTCTTCCATTCCTTGCGATGCAGGCTTTTTAATGATTACATTACCAATTTCATCAACGATAGTTTCAAGACCTAATTTTTCGCCGAATGATTTTACATATTCGATTATCTTTTTTTCATTTTTCGATGGATGTGGAATGTCACACAAATTTTGAAAAATATCCCAAACTGCTTTTGGGTTTAAATTACGGATTTCACTCATTTTAAATATCCTCCTGGATTTTTTATTATTTATTGTTTAGATAAGATTACTTACATATTGTTTAATCGGTTTATATAGAATGCCAAATTTAGCAAAAAATGACCAAGGATAAAATGATAAATACAATTAACTTAATTTACATATTTAATTAAAACAAAAATCTTACTTTTGCGTTGAATATACGTATCTAAATAGTTAAATAATTTAGAATTTAATCGATATGGCAAAAAAAACATGGATAGCTCTAACTACGTTGGTTTTAACAACATTCATTAGTTTCGGGCAAGAAGTTGAGGTTAAATGGTATTCTTTAGAAGAAGCTCTTGAACTGAATAAAAAAGAACAGAAAAAAATATTTATTGATGTTTATACCGACTGGTGTGGATGGTGCAAAAAAATGGATGCGGCAACTTTTAATAATCCCGCCATTGTACAGATTCTTAATAATGAGTACTATGCCGTAAAATTTAATGCCGAAACCAAGGATACGATATTATTTGGTGGCCGATCATTTGTTAACGAAGGCCCGAATGGAAGAAGCCCACACCAATTAGCTATTGCACTGTTACAAGGTCGAATGTCTTATCCCTCAGTTGTTTATCTGAACGAGGAGAGTCAGTTGCTTACAGCTGTTCCTGGTTATATGACTGCCGAAGGAATTGAACCTATTTTGATGTTTTTTGCCGATGATGCCTATAAAAATCAGAGTTTTGAAGATTATACAAAACAATTTGTGTCTAAAGTAAAAACACAATAACATTTTAAATCGAACTAATATAATCCTTCATTTGCGTGAGGGATTTTTTATTAGATACAATTCTAATATTAATCTTTCTTCTGATAAAACTCTATAAACGATTCTTCGTCCATTAAAAAGTTGGTTGGAACTGAAGTTATAATTCCAAATTGTTGAATAGATATTTTTTTATCGGCTATCTTTTTATTTCCATCAATTAACCGAATTATTGCTTTATCAGCAAATCGATAATAGAGTTTATTTTTATAATTCAATCCTTCTTTATTTAAATCGTTTACAACATAAGAAAGGTTTTTGGTCAGATTAACTTTTTCCATCTCAACCAATATTGGTTTTCCACGAAGATCGTTTGGTTGCAGAATTCCTTTATCTTCGCTAAACCTGAATAAAATGTAGGGTTGAGCTAAGTCCTGCTCCGAAGGTGTAAATTCGAATACTGCATGATAAGTTGAAGTAAATCTTTTACCAATAAATAAAGCCATATATTCATCCTCGAGATTATCGAGCCGTTTTATGGCTACTTCGAGCGATTTTCCTTCAGGGTAAAAATCGGCCATTCCAGATATTAGTTCAAAACGCTTGGCTCTTATCATAAAAATAAAATTAGAAGCTTCTTCGGCTTTATCCTCAAATGATTTTTGAACGTATTGTTTTTTAACTACCGGTATGCGCGCAAAAACAGAATCGCGCTGTACTCTTTTGTAGTAGGTAACATCTTCGTTTCCAACATATTGTTTTACACTTAAGTCGGTAAAAACAATTTCGTCACCAGGATCGTTTTCACCAAAAAATTCATTAGTTATATTTTCGGTGGTTTTGGAGTTTACAGGAAAAATCAACCCAGCCTGTATGAGTTTTAAAAAATCAAAATTGAATTTACCTGATGGCTCGAGAACATAATATTGTTCGGGATCAATTTCGTTATATGAATCAATTGCAATATTGGTTATCTGCCATTGTGTTTTTTCTTCGGTTGGAGCATTCTCAATACCCAAATATTTGAGTGAAAACTCAGCATAAGGCCCGGGAATAATCTCTGTTCGTTTTGCTTCAACAGTAAATCGGAGGGTGGTTTTTGGTAATGCATATACAATGCCACTTTCCGAAAGGTTATTTATCTGCTTTAAAGGTGTTACAGTTGTTTCCGATGTGGGTTTGCACGACAAGAGTGCCAAAAATAACAGAAGGAGAAGAAATTTATTTTTTTGCATTTTATCGAATATTAAAATTTATTTTTAAGTATGCATTTCCTAAGTTTTCAATTATATCCGAAGCAATTACTGCTTCCTGTCCA
>JAVEZW010000174.1:0-7918 GCA_034002805.1 Bacteroidales bacterium
TTATTTATTGCAAACGATGAGATTCATTGGATTCGTAGCGATATTAAGATGCAGTTGGATGAAAGCAGAACGTATCTTGTTAGAATTCGCTATCGTCAACCTTTACAGGAAGCCAGGTTGATTAAAAAAGAAAAAGGATTATATATTGTTTTCGACAACCTTCAACGAGGAATAGCTCCGGGTCAGTTTGCTGCATGGTACGATGGTGATGAATTGATTGGATCGGGTGTAATTAGTTAATTTGCTAATTATTTAATGTGCTGATATGCTAATTTTTTAATTAGTAAAATGGTAAACTGGTTAATTAGTAAATTGGTATTTGATAATTGATAATTGATAATTGATCTGTTCCCTACTCAATCAATCGAACTGGCGCATTATCATCATTAACAGCTGCAAAATAAAAATTTCCTTCAACAGCCTTTTCTCTTTCGTTTGAATATTTCTGTTCAAGAAACATCTGAACATTAATCTCAAGTTTTACAGATCCTGCATTTTTTACAGTTCCTATTAATTCAACAATAGTCCCCAGTGGTATGGGTTTTAAAAAATCAATTTTACCAGTCGAAACAGTTACTACTTTCTTTTTGCAAAACCGTGTTGCAGTTATATAAGCAACTTCGTCCATCCATTGCAATGCAATACCACCAAACAAGGTATTATGATCATTTAATAGGTTCTTAAATACTACCTTGGCTTGTTTTGTAATGGCTTTGTCTTTTCTTTCCTGACTTTCCATATTATTATTTTGTACAAATATAGTAAAATATTTGCATAATGAACATATGTTCATTAAGTTTGTAAAAATATTTTATTCATTATGCCACGACCACAAAATAACAGGGTAGTACACGAACCACCAATATTTACTGATTTTAAACCAATAGGTGTTAAAGGAATAGCGTTAGAACAGGTAAAGCTTAGTTTAGATGAGTTCGAAGCTTTCCGATTAGCTGATCATCTTGGATTATCGCACGAAGAAGCGTCTGAAGAAATGGAAATATCACGCCCTACTTTCACTCGTCTTATTGAGCAGGCTCGAAAAAAAATTGCCGATTTTATAATGAATGGCAAAATGTTGAGCATCGATGGTGGAAATATCCATTTCAGAAATAATATTATAAAGTGTCAGAGTTGCGGACATATGTTCAAAACAAATTTTACAGATGTTATTACCGAATGTCCTGCATGTCATTCAAAAAACTTATTAAACCTGGCAGGTGGATTTGGTCATGGCAAATGTTGTAATCATAGAAACCAACAAAAATAGGAGGTAAATATGCCACGAGGTGATAAAACAGGACCACAAGGATTTGGCCCAATGACAGGCCGACGCATGGGATTGTGCGTTGGAAATAATAATCCTGGATTTGCAAATAATACCAATACCAGATTTGGTTTTGGCAGACAATTCAAAAGTGAAAATTCTGGTGGTCAGGGAAGAAGATTATTTGGTCGTAGGTTCTTTACCAGCGATATGCAGGAATTATCCACTGATAATAGAATAAATCTTGAGAATGAGATTAAATCATTAAAAGAAAAAATCTCTTTTCTCGAAACGAAAGTCTCTGGTTTCAATAAGGAGTAGGTTATGGTTTGATTGCCTTTGGATATGGGTAAAACCATATCCAAAGGATTTTTAGTAGTAAAAAGGAATATATGAATATAGGTAAAGGAAAAGGGAAAAACAAAGGGGGAGCCTTTGGTCCCGGAGGATATTGTGTTTGTACAAAATGTGGAGAAAAAGTTTCGCACGAACAAGGTGTTAAATGTACAACGCTAAAATGTCCGAAATGTGGACATACAATGATTAGAGAAGAGTTACTTAACAAAAATAAATAATTGATAAAAATTGTAAAAAAATGAAAATGAAATTTGCTATCCCAACGCTGAACAATCAATTGACAGCACATTTTGGCCATTGCGAGAAATTTGCAATCGTTGATGTTGAAAATAATTGTGTTATTAATGAAGAATTTATTACACCACCTGTTCATCAACCAGGAGTTTACCCTAAGTTTTTGGCTGAGCAAGGTGTTCATGTTATAATTGCAGGTGGAATGGGTCAAACAGCTCAAGACTTATTTGCACAGAATAATATTAAGGTTTATATGGGTGTACAAGCAGGAACTCCAAAGCAATTGGTTGAACAATATTTGAGCAATCAGTTACAAACGGGTAAAAATCTTTGTGACCATTAATCAATTTTAGAATGAAAATTGCAATTGCCAGTGGCAAGGGAGGAACCGGCAAAACAACATTGTCGACTAACCTTGCTGCTTTTTTATCAGAATCAGAGCAGGTTGTATTAGCAGATCTGGACGTTGAAGAACCTAATTCAGGTTTATTTATTCGAGGAAATCTTATTCGGGAAGAAGTTAAATATAAAATGATTCCCGAATGGAAAGAAGATTTGTGTACCTTATGTGGCGACTGTCAGAAAAATTGTAATTTTCATGCAGTTATACAGTTAGGACCACAAATACTGGTATTTCCTGAATTATGCCATAGTTGTTTTGCTTGCTCCGAATTATGTCCTGTTTCGGCATTACCAATGATTCCAAAAAGAATGGGACTACTAAAACAGTTTTCTGATAGGAACTTATTATTTATCGAAAGCCGCTTAGATATTGGTCAGGAGCAGGCTGTTCCATTAATTACTCAAACTATCGATTTTATTGAGGAAAATTTTGATAAAACAATAATAAAGATTCTTGATTCACCTCCCGGAACATCTTGTCCTGTGATTGAAGCAACAAAAAATGCGGATTTTATACTTTTGGTTACCGAACCAACACCTTTCGGCTTGCACGATTTGAGTCTTGCTGTTGAAACAATGCAAGAACTTAAAAAACCATTTGCAGTCGTGATTAATCGTTACGGAATTGGTAATGATGATGTTATTGATTATTGTACTAAAAATGGAATTCAGGTTGTAGCTAAAATACCTAATCTCAGGAAGATTGCAGAAATCTATTCGAGAGGAGAAATGATATATAAGCAAGTTCCTGAATTTAGGAGTGAATTAGTAAAAATCAGGGATTTTGTTAAAAATGGAGATTTTAAATGAAAGAGATCGTAGTAATATCGGGAAAGGGAGGTACTGGTAAAACTTCTGTTACAGCATCTTTTGCTTATTTAGGTGGAAATGATGTAGTTGTTGCCGATTGCGACGTGGATGCAGCTGATATGCATTTACTTATGAAACCAGATTTTGCCAATTCTGAAGATTTTTATAGCGGTGTAGCAGCCAGAATAAATCCTTATAAATGCAATAACTGCGGAATTTGTGCCAATGTATGTCGCTTTGATGCGATTCCTATTATTGATGATCAATACACAGTAAATACGCTGGATTGTGAAGGTTGTGGATATTGCGCAAAAGTTTGCCCCGAAAGAGCAATTGATATGATTGATCAAAATGTTGGGAAATGGTATGTATCTCAAACAAAGATTAATAATACAATGGTGCATGCCAGATTAGGAATTGGTGCTGAAAACTCTGGTAAGTTAGTTGCTAAAGTTAAAAATGAGGCAAAACGTATTGCAAACGAAAATCAAAAAGATTTTATCATTATCGATGGTTCACCCGGAGTTGGTTGTCCCGTAGTTTCGTCACTTTCGGGTGCTCACTTTGTGGTTTTGGTTACCGAACCATCTGTATCGGGTATTCATGATTTAAAACGGGTGTACGAATTAGTGAAAAAATTTAATATTAAAGCGGGTTGCATTATTAACAAAGCGGATATAAATACCAATGTAACCAATGAAATAATTTCATTTTTAAAGAGCGAATCAATCGAACATATAGCAAACATTCCTTATAACGAGGATTTTACCAGGGCTATGACAGAAGGAAAATCAATTGTAGAATATGATAAAAGTGAATTAAAAATGTTAATAGAGAAAAGTTGGGAAAAGGTAAAAAAGCTTGCAGCTCGCTCAATATAACAAGCGTACATTCAATTTTATTGGGTTTATGATACAAACCCAGTAAAAAGTCACTGCGAAAAAGCCCTATGGGGCGATTGAAGCAGTCTTTAAAGATAACTTCGCTTCGCTCGTTATGACTTTAAAGGGTTTTTCATAATGACAAAGAAATTTATAATTGATAGAAATAATTTAAAAACTAAAACATGAAAATTGCATTTACAACAAAAGGAACAGAATGGGATTCATTGATGGACCCACGATTTGGAAGAACCGAATTTATTTTGGTTTATGATGAGGAGAAAAAAGAATTTGCATCTTTCGATAACAGAGAGATAGAGAACGAAGCACATGGTGCCGGACCTAAAACATCACAGCAATTATTCGAAATGGGAGCACAGGTATTAATTACCGGAAATGGACCCGGCGGAAATGCAGCTGCTGTTTTGGAAAAAGCAGGTGTTAAAGCATTGGTTGGTGCGGGCGAAATGACAGTAAAGCAAGCTTACGAAGCTTATAAAAATAATCAACTTAAAAATTTTTAAATCATGAAGAAATACGATGTTATAATTATTGGAGCTGGTCCTGCCGGCATTATTACTGGAGTAACTGCAAAAAAACAAAATCCTGATAAATCAATGTTGATGTTTAAGGAAGAAGAAAAAGGACTTGTACCTTGCGGAATTCCTTACATTTTCCACAAACTGGGTGATGTGGATAAAAATATGATGGGGCCAAAACCCTTTGTCGATTTAGGAGGTGAAGTAATAACCGAAAAAATTATCGATGTTAACCTTGAAAAAAGAATTGTAAAAACTGAAAAAGGACAGGAATTTACTTACGAAAAGCTTGTTTTTGCAACAGGTTCAAATGTGGTAATTCCAACATTTATACCAGGACATGATCTTGAAAATGTTTTTTACATTAAGAAAAGCTATAGCTATATTAAACAGGTTTTTGATAAGTTGAAATTCATGAAAAATATAGTTGTAATTGGAGGAGGATTTATTGGTGCCGAAGTGGCTGAGCAATTAGCAATGGAGCAAGGTAAAAAAGTAACTTTGGTCGAGTGTGAGGAGAATTGTTTTTCGAAAGCTTTTTCGAAAGATTTAAGCAAAATTGCTACAGGTGAACTAAAAAAGACATCAACTGATGTTAAAACAGGTGTTAAAGTTGAAAAGATAATCGGAATAGATGGAAAAGCCAAGTCAGTTAAGTTAAGTAATGGCGAAGAAGTTCAATGTGAGGCAGTTATTATGGCTATTGGATATAAACCAAATACTGAATTAGCTCAAAAGGCTGGTTTAGAATTAAATAAAATGGGAGCTATTGTTGTCGATAATTATGAGCGTACAAAAGTGAAAGATGTTTGTGCAGTTGGTGACTGTTCGCAAACAGTAGGTTTTTTAACTGGCCGCATGGATTACGTTATGTTGGCATCAACAGCTACAGCCGAAGCTCGTGTATTGGGCCATAATTTATTTGGCATCAGAATTAAAAAGAACTTTAATGGTACTTTAGCGGTCTTTTCAACTGAAATTAATGGATTGTCGATGGCATCTGCCGGACTTAATGATACCAATGCTGTTGAAGCTAATGTTGAATATGTTTCGGCTATTTTTACTGATGTTGATACACATCCTACATTCTCAGACACTCATCCGCTGTCGGTGAGATTATTTGCATCACCACTCGACGGATCAATATTAGGTGGAGAAGTTTGGGGTGGTAAATCGGCCGGTGAAATTATAAATACAATAAGTCTAGCAATACAAAAAGGAGTAACTGTGTTTGAACTTGTTTCATTCCAGATTGGATCTCATCCTTTATTAACTGCAGCTCCAACTAAAACAGTGTTAATTAAAGCTGCGGAAATGATAATTGGACAGATAACAAAAAAATAAAACCTTACCCCGAGAACAATGAAGCTTTATGTTTTAACCGAGAACGCAGCTTCTGGGAAGTTTTTAGCCGAGCATGGCTTGTCATATTATATTGAGTACGACAACAATATAGTATTCGATACAGGCCATTCGGATGTTTTTTTGCAAAATGCGAAGAAACTTAAGATTGATTTGGAAAAAGTCAAAACCATTGTTCTTAGTCATGGACATTGGGATCATGGCGATGGATTGCGATTTGTAAGTAACAAAAAACTAGTTTGCCATCCCGACGTTTTTCAAAAGCGCTACAGAAAAAATGACACTGAAAATATTGGTCTCGAATTATCTTTTAAAGAGCTAAAAGCCAAATTCGATATTTTATACACCCGCATTCCATACGAAGTTTCTCCAAATATTATTTTCCTTGGGGAGATTCCACGGTCAACTAATTTCGAATCGCAAACAACATCATTTGAACTCGATAATAAAGAAGATGATTTTGTTATTGATGATTCTGGTTTGGTAATAAAATTGAATAACGAGATTGTAGTTATTTCCGGTTGTGCGCATTCAGGCATTTGCAATATAATTGAACATGCTAAATCAGTTACCGGAATATCAAAAATAAGAGCTGTAATTGGCGGCTTTCATTTAAAGTACGATAATTATCAAACCAGGGAAACAATAAGCTATCTGAAATCACAAGAGATAGACGAAATATATCCGTCACATTGTACCGAATTGCCTGCATTAGCAGCTTTTTATAATGAATTTAAATGTATACATTTGAAATCAGGAATGGTTTTAAATTTTTAATTAAAGAAGTTTTGGAATCTTTAAAACTTAATTTAAAATATCATAAAGATGAAAAAAACCACTAAAATCGGTATAATTATTTGCGACAGATACCACACTTGTGCTGGCGGCAAATGTTTCAGAGCAATGAAAAACCGCGAAGGTGCTTTTATTATTTACCCCAAAGATGAAGAACTTGAGATTGTTGGTTATACTACATGTGGCAGTTGCCCGGGTGGAAATATTGAATATACACCTGAAGAAATGATTAAAAACGGGGCTGAAGTAATTCATTTAGCTACGGGTTTAATTGTTGGATATCCGCCTTGTCCACGAATTGAGCAATTCAAAAAGTTTATTGAAGAAAAATATAAAATTAAGGTTGTTTATGGTACTCACCCGATACCACAAAAATATCTGATTACACATGCTGAACTCGGTACATGGAAATCGGAAATGTGGAAAAAAATTATTGAACCAACTATGGCTACAGAAGAAATAAGGTTAGCATATAATTAATAACTTTGCAAATAAAAAAACATGTATAAACATTTATTTGGCCCGGTTCCTTCACGCAGATTGGGAATGTCACTTGGAGTGGATTTAGTTCCACACAAAGTGTGTTCACTGAATTGTATTTATTGCGAGTGTGGTGCAACAACGAAGCTAACCACTGAGCGTAAAGAATACGTTTCGTTCGACGAAATTATTGCCGAATTAAATGAGTTTTTTAAAAATAATCCACATCCTGAATATATCACTTTTTCAGGAGCCGGTGAACCAACTTTGAATATCCATATTGGGCGAATTATTGAATATATAAAGTATAATTTTCAGGGAATTCCTGTTGCCGTATTAACAAATGGTACATTGCTTTCAAATACACTGGTTCGAAAAGAATTATTACTAGCCGATCTGGTATTGCCATCGCTCGATGCTGCTGCTGATGCTGCTTTTCGAAAGATCGACCGACCATTAAAAGACTTTAGTATTGCAAATTATATCCAGGGATTGATTGATTTTAGCAAAGAATTTAAAGGCAAAATCTGGCTCGAAGTAATGATTATGCCTGGATACAATGATGATCTGCAAAACCTGAATTTAATGAAAGATGCAATCCTTAAAATTAATCCCGAGAAGATTCAGTTAAATACACTCGATCGTCCGGGAGTGATTGATAGTATCAGAGCAGCTAGCCGAATTGAGCTTCAAAATATTATTGATTTATGGCAATTGCCAAATGTTGAGATTATTGCTGCATCAGCAAAACGAAAAGAAAATCAATCGTTTAGAAAAGATATTGAAAATAC
>JAVEZW010000175.1:0-7910 GCA_034002805.1 Bacteroidales bacterium
TCGGAATCTCATCTTTAGCCAATGCTTTTTGTGCTTCTTTCAAAGCCTCTTTCATAAAATATTCGTCGGTGTATAAATCCATTATTATTTTTTTTCAAAGATATTATTTTTAAAGGATTTAGAAGATTGTTATCATTTTATCAACTAATGGGTTTATGTTCCATTTATAAAATATTATATACGTTTTTTTATTGAAGGTTTAAGGAGTCGAATCATTCATGAGATATTCTGATCTTGGTTTTTTATTTGTAATTATTTTAGATTCTTTTGTGAGTTTAGTAAGGATTTGAGAAAACATGAAATAAATAGTTCTTTTAGATTTTAAAACTGGTGAAGAAAGTTTCACAAATCCAATAAATTTTTAGAAGATCAAACGATAATTGATAGTATTTTAACTGTTGACAGATGATCCTATATCAATCCTGATAAAAAAGTGTAATTTTATTAGGTCTTTAAGATATTAATTTGCCTGTTATGAAAAATTATTTTGTCATTGCTCACCGAGGCGAATCATTTTTGGCTCCTGAAAATACCTTGTCGGCAGTTAATCTGGCATGGGATAATAATGCTGATGCTGTTGAAATTGATATTCGTTTGACAAAAGATAATCGAATAGTTGTAATTCATGATGCCGATACAAAACGTGTTTCGGGTAAGTATAAGTGGGTGAGTGGTTCGTTGCTTGAAGATCTTAAAAAACTCGACGTTGGTAAGTTTAAAGATAAAAAATACGAAGATGAGAAAATACCGGAGTTGAGCGAAGTGCTTAAAACAGTTCCTACAAACAAGAAAATCGTTATCGAGATCAAATCAGGAAAGGGAATAGTTCCATTTCTTATAAAAGATTTGTTAAATTCCGGATTAAAGCTAAATCAAATCGAAATTATTAGTTTTAACCTTAAAGTTTTGCGTAGGTTTAAACTGAAAATGCCTGATGTAAATGTTTACTGGTTGTTTTTATTTAGCAAATATCTGCTAGTTAGGATTTTACAACCTTCAATTAGCAAGATTATCTCTTTAATTAAAAAGAATAACCTAAACGGCCTAAACCTGAATAATGGAAAATATCTCACACAAAAGAAAATCTTAAAAGTAAAGTCTGCAAATCTTAAACTCTACGTTTGGACAGTAAATGATATTAAAAGAATAAAAGAACTTATTAAATTTGGAGTGGATGGAATAACAACAGACAAGGCGGGATTTGTTATTTCAGAATTAAACAAAAATAATTGAATGGCAAAAGTAATAATAGGTGTACACGGACTGGGGAATAAACCTCGAAAGGATCTACTACAAGACTGGTGGAGAATGGCTATTATCGAAGGGCTTGAGAAAGCAGGTGTTGCTTATACGATGCCTGAGTTTGAATTAGTATACTGGGCCGATATATTACATGAAAAACCTACCGACGAAACAATTACAAATCCGGAGAGTCAACTCTTTTTGGATGAGCCTTATGTGCCTGCTAAAAAAACGCTAATTAAGAAAGATACATCTGTCCGTAAAAAAGTGCTCGATTGGTTTGATGAGGCTGCCGATAAGATTTTCCTGAATAATGATATGACGGTTAATTATTCATATATCTCCGATGCAATCATTCATAATTATTTTAAAGATCTTGAAGCTTATTATCTGAATGATAAAATAATAAAAAACGGTATTGTGAGTTTTGCACGCGATCAGATAAGAGAGCGACTTAGAAAAGTGCTAATTAAACATAGAGGCGATGATATTTTTATTGTTTCGCATAGCATGGGGTCAATTGTTGCGTACGATATTCTAACCTTTAATTTGCCAGATTTTGAGGTACATACATTTGCTACAATTGGTTCTCCCCTCGGAATCCCATTTGTAAGAAGCCGAGTAGCTCTCGAAAAAAAGATTATCCTAAACGATATTAAGCTTAAAACGCCTCCTGGTGTACAAAAGAACTGGTTTAATTTTTCCGATATCGAAGATGATGTAGCAATAAATTATAGTCTAAACAAAGATTTTGATGCCAATAAATATGGTATATTACCCATTGATTTTATTGTACATAATGATTATGAGATAAATAACAAACCCAATCCACACAAATCATTTGGTTACTTGCGAGCACCTGAGTTTTCGAAAGTGTTGCTCGATTTTATAAACGAAAAAGAATCCGAAAAGAATTGGAAACAACGCGTTCGCGATATATTCGGGATTTTAAGAAATAAAAAGCAAAACCAATAGTTGTTGTGTGAATTCATAAAATTTATAGGTTTGCATATAGATGTTAATAGATAGATTCTATCTTTATCATGAAAAATTAGTAATTATTAAATAAAATAAATATGTATTTCGAGAAATCAAACTTAGGTAAAAACCAATTTTGGAGATATTTTTTTTCTATACTGATTATTATAGCTTTTACCCAATTGTTGGGTGCATTTCCTATGTCAGCTGCTGTGTTTTTAGCAAAATCAGGTGGCAATGTAGCACCTGACGCTAGTATCTATAATCCTGCTAGTTTGGGTATTGATTTAAATGTGTTTTTAGTACTTATGATCCTTCCTTTTGCCATGGGATTGCTCGGTTTATGGGTTTGTGCCGACTCATTGCATAAGAAAAAAATAATAGACATAATTACAGGCCGTAATAAGGTTGACTGGAAAAGGGTTTTCTTTGCTGCACTAATTTGGGGTATTTTGGGCTTAATATCCTCCTTTGCCAGTTACCTTAAAAACCCCGATGCCTTTGAGTTTCAGTTTCAACCTACAAAGTTTATTATTCTTTTATTTGTGGCTTTTCTGTTAATTCCCATTCAATCAACTTTCGAAGAGGTGTTTTTCAGAGGTTATCTGATGCAGGGTACTTCGTTATTGTTTAAAAACAAATGGATTCCACTATTGATAACTTCCATTTTATTTGGAGTTATGCATCTGGCAAATCCTGAGATTAAAGAATTTGGAATTGGTATTATGCTTCCGCAATATATTTTACTGGGATTGTTTTTCGGAATAATGGTAATTATGGATGATGGCCTTGAACTTGCTATTGGTGTGCATGCTATAAATAACATCTTTGGAGCAATATTTATCACTCATAAAAGCTCTGTGTTACAAACTCCGGCCATTTTTAAAACTACCGCAATAAATCCGTCATTTGAATTTCTAATACTTGGGTTTGCTGTACTAATTTTTCTGGTGATCGTATCCAGAAAATACAATTGGGGGAACTGGAAATCAATTTTTACAAAGATTAATTTTGCTGAGCAGAAAGAATAAAAAATGCTATTGCATTTAATTGTACAATAGCATTTTAATAGATTTTGTTTAGTAGCACTATCGGTAACCACTTTCGGTTAAAAGCTCGATATTCGAAAGTTCCTCGGGTGTATTAATATTTATAAATGCTTTTCTGTTTTGGTCAGTATCAGCCAGTTTATGGTATTTGGTATTTACCTGGCTTAAAAATGTTTCAACCGAATATTTATCGGCAGTACCTAAAAAATCAAACAACTGATCTTCAATGCGTTTGTTGTATATTGCATGCAGAGGTTCAATTGATTTTTTTATTGTAGGAATTGCAGCATCACATTTATGTTTTAAATAAAACTCAATGTGTTCTTTAATAAGATCGCCTGAAAGACAAGGCATGTCGCTGGCAAATACAAATACAGCTTCATGTTTGGCTGCATTTAGAGCAGCGTGAATGCCCCCAAGAGGACCAACATTTTTAATTTTATCAGGAACAATGGTAAACTGTTGGCAGGTTTTAAACTCTTCTGGTGTATTGGTAACAATAATGATATCATTAAAAATATCATAAAGAGTTTTAATGGCTCGTGTAATTATTCGAACACCACTAATCTGGATGTTTGCTTTTGTTTTTCCATTAAACCGCTTATTCGCACCACCTGCGAGTATCGCTGCCGAAATTTTAATTTCTTCTTTTGATGGTATCATAATAGTTGAGTTTAATTAATAAAAGAACTAGTCGTAGAATTGTTTAATAGGGAAACATTCCCTCTAAGTTAATGACGGTCAAATTTATTAAAAAATTGAAATCTACAACCATTTCTTAGAAATAGGTTATGAACAGCCTTGTAAGCTATTGATAGATTTTAAATTACCAGAATTTAGGGTTGTACTTTAGAATGAGTCTCATTAAAAACAGATGCTATAAAACATGTTTTCTTTTCTAATGCATTGATTAACAAATTCTCTGAGTGGAGAAGCTTAATAAATTGAAGTTAAAAACTTGGAATACAGATAATTGTGTCAAAAAACAGATAAAAGGAAGTCGCTATAATCCAATTTTTTCTGCAATTTGTTTCATTGCATGAATAGAAATTTCTGCAAACTCATTTAACGGAATACCCAATTTTTCGCATTCCATAATCGTAGTTCTATTTACTGATGCAGCAAATGCTGATTGGTTCATTCGTTTAGTTACCGATTTGGTTTGAACATCCTTTATCTTTTTATCAGGATAAACAAGGGCTGTGGCATAAATTAACCCTGTAATTGTTTCGCCGGCAGCTAAAGCATGCTGAAACTCTGTATTGCGCTCCAAACCAGTAGCATGTTCGTTGTGCATTTTTATGGCATCAATTATTTCTTCTTCGACACCTTGTTTACGAAGAATATCAACAGCTTCCAGTGCATGTCTTGTTGAATCACCATTCGTTATTTCGCTGTCAATATCATGCAGCAAACCTGCTAATCCCCATTTCTCTTCATTACGACCTAAGCGAATAGCCAGAGCTCTTAAAACAGCCTCCGAACTATAGCTGTGAAAGAGCATTTTTTCGTTTTTTATATAGGATTTTAGAAGTTCTTCTGCCTGATCTCTATTCATATTAGGAAAGGATTAATGAACATCAATTCCATGTAACATGTAAATAAGATGTTGTAATGTTTTTAATATTTCTGTCATATATTCCTGAACAGCCTTAACACTTCCAGGTAGTGTATAAACTAGTGTTTCGTCCATAACCCCGGCAACAGCTCTGCTAAGTAAGGCATTTGGTTTTTCGGCTCCGTACTTAAGTCTGATCATTTCCATTACTCCAGGAATCTCTTTATCTAATAATGGATGAACCGTTTCAATGGTGATGTCTCTTTTCCC
This sequence comes from Bacteroidales bacterium, assembly GCA_034002805.1. Taxonomy (GTDB): domain Bacteria; phylum Bacteroidota; class Bacteroidia; order Bacteroidales; family UBA12077; genus UBA12077. The sequence goes on from JAVEZW010000175.1 coordinate 5,098, forward strand.
AATGCCTGTGCCTCCTGTGGTTATTACAATATCATATTTTTTGTCACGACACGTTTTTAGAATTTCTGTAAGTTGAGGTTTGCTATCAGGTATAATGCTTTTTTCAATTTGGTATCTAACCCCCAATTTCTTAAGATATGAATCAAGAGTCTCGATTACCTTTGGCCCGCTAAGATCATCATATTCGCCTGCACTTGCCCGGTCGCTAAGAGTAATAACCATTATTTTGTAAACTTTAACAGAATATTCAATTACATCGCCAGCTTTAATCATGCCATTTTTTTTAACTCGACAAAATATCCCAACTCTGGGCATCACATAATTACCAAGCTCCCGAAACTGATCGTGAAAGGGTTTTCCAACTTGTGTAACTTCCAGAACGGCTTCTCCGATTTTTAACTGATCGAAAGTTTGGAAATCAATATCCTGCAATCCTACGGCTGTTATATTCTCGGCAAACTCACCAAAAGCGGTATCCCGTGCATTCGTTAATTGCCTAAATCTATTTATATGCGAAATATCGATAATGCTAACCTGACGGTTCCAATGTCCCGCATGTACATCGCCAATTATTCCTTTTTCATTCAGATGCAACTCTTTTGCTGGCTTTTTTGGACCACGTTCAGTTGAAAGATTTACCGATAAAACTTTTCCTTTTGTCATGTTGAATCTTATTAATTAACGAAAGAAACAATTGAATCACCTGCCTTAACTTTGCCTGGTTTTATAACTTTTGCAAAAACACCTTCTTTTGGCATTACACATTTGCCAACCTGACTAAATATTGCACATCCGTTACCATGACATTCTTTTCCAATCTGGGTTATCTCAAGCTCCACGTCTCCAATTATTAACTTTTCACCAGGATTCATGGTATGTAAAACAATTCCTTCGGTAGTAATATTTTCAGCAAATTCGCCATACTCAATCTTTCGACCAAGAACAATTTCAAATTTCTCGATACTCTCTTTCCCAAGTAAACTTACCTGTCGGTGCCAATCACCAGCATGAGCATCTTTTTCAACACCCATGTCGGTAAGATTAATCAGATCCACAGGCTTTTTTATGGTGCCTTTTTTCTCCGAAATATTTACTGAAACAACTTTTATAGTATTCATTAATCTTTATTTTTAGATGACGCAAAAGTAATAAAAACTGATCTATTTATCTATTGCTGAAAGAATACAAAAATCCTTATTTTTGTAAAAACTATTCAATGACAACAATTCAAAATCAATATAAATTTAGCGAAGGAGAATCTCATCGTTTTAAAATCGCTGGTTATACTGAAATACCCGATACCAATGATTCTTTCTTTGTTCTAGAAAATAGATTTGGCGGAAAGCACTTGCTTAAGGCATGGCCATTTAAACATTACAATTTAAAGATTGGTGGCGAGGTTGTTTGCCGGATAGATAAAATTAATTGCAGTGGTAAGATCTTTCTTGAACCCGAAAATCCTTTTTACCAACCTGGTAAAATTTACGATTTTGATGTGATTCGAATAGCAACACAAACAAATTCGGTTGGTGAAAAAGAGAATACTATTATTGTTAAAGATCGCTTTGGGCACGAGAATAGTTGTCCACTTCCTGATAGCGTAAACCCTGATCAAATTGTAGAAAAAGTAAAATGTAAAGTTGTGCGGATTAAGAAAGGACAATTGTTTTTAATTCATGCTGAAACCGAAAACACTAGAAAACTTTTACAGATTGGCAAAAAATATACATTCACGGTTCATGAAATTAAAGATATAAACAAGGTTAAGTATTACATTTTGCATGATGATTTTGGCAATTCATATTCATTAAAACAGGATATGTACAAGCATTATAACCTTTGCATCGGTCGGCAGGTGGAATGCACTGTAACTAAGTTTGGTTCTGATGGACAGCTGAAGATTGAGCCAACCCACCCACATTATAAAATTGGAAAAACCTACCCATTTAAATTTTTAAGAATTGATAACGATCCAAATTTGCTGGATAAAGATTCAAAAATAATTATTGTGCTTGATGTATATGGTATTGAAACCAAGGTGAGTTCTTACAAACCTGGAATTTTTGACAATCCAATACCCGAATATCTGCATTGTATGGTGGAAGGAGTTCGCAAAGGAAAAGCAATTCTTAGTATTCACTAATCTCAAAAAAATGGAGCACTGATGACGCAGATCTGCCATCGGCAGAACGCAGATCAATAAAGATAAAAATTTAATCTGTGTAGATCAGCGTTAGGATATCAGCGTTATCGGCGTTCTATTAAATCTGTTTTTGTTTTTTCGACAAGTTTGATTTCATCAATCTTCATCGATTTATCGACAGCTTTGCACATGTCGTAAACAGTAAGCAGAGCAACAGAAACAGCAGTAAGAGCCTCCATCTCGATTCCTGTTTTTCCTACACAACGTGCTTCAGAATTTATACGAACACCTGTTTTGTCGAGAGTGGCTTTTACATCAATCTTAGTAATTTGCAATGGATGACATAATGGAATAAGTTCAGAAGTTCTCTTGCCACCTTGTATTCCAGCAATTTCAGCAATAGTAAGTACATCGCCTTTTTTCATGGAGTTATCTTTAATAAGCTCAATGGTTTCCTTAGCTAGAGTAATGTGTCCCGTAGCTTTTGCCACCCGGTTCTGATCTGGCTTTGAACCCACATCAACCATATTGGCTTTTCCTTTATCATCAACATGACTTAACTTACCCATAACAAGTGAAATTAGAAATTTTGAATTTTAAATTATAAATAAACATAAAAAAGCTGACAGCTAGAGGCTAATGGCTAAAAGCTTTTTCTATCCTCCAATAT
>JAVEZW010000176.1:0-7853 GCA_034002805.1 Bacteroidales bacterium
ATTCTAAAAGGAGTAGCTCCCAATGCACGTTGTATTCCTATTTCTTTGGTACGTTCTTTAACAACAACTAACATAATGTTGCTAATACCAATTACTCCAGCTATAAGTGTTGCTGTTCCTACGATCCAGATTAATATTCCAATACTTGAAATCATTCCAAAAATCTTTTTAAACTCTTTAGCAAGATTAAATCCCCCAACGGCTTGATAATCATCGGGAGCAACAGAATGTCGGCTGCGTAAAAAAGTATTTATTTTTTGCTGAACCAAGGCAACATTTGCTTCTTTTACTGCGGTAACAGCACAAAAACCTACATCGTTCCCTCTGTTATATACTTTCTGAAATGTTGTTAATGGAATTACAATGGCTCTGTCTTTATTTGAGCCTAGGCTGATATTGCTTGCCCCTCTGGACATTACACCAACAACTTCAAAATAGATTCCATTAATTTTTATATATTGTCCAATTGGATTTTCATCTTTTTCGAATAGTACTTCTTTAACGTACTTACCAATTACTGCAACCTTTTTATATTTATCAATATCAATATCATTAATAAATCTTCCACTAAGTATTTTCGAAGGATCAATTAAATTGTATTCCGGGTAGGTTCCTTCAACGGAAAAAGCTCCGGTTTTAGTTCCTCTTGTAGCGTTATTGGCTCCTTCAATACCAAAAGCACCTAGCTTAGGAGCTATAAATTCAACTTCAGGAAATTTATCCTTTATTATCTGAACATCCTCATTGGTAAACATAAACGCCCTGTTTTTAGGAAAGCCTTTATATGCTTTAGTGGTTTGTTGAGGCCAAATAAGTAAACTATTTGTGGCAAAATTTCCAAAACCTTCCTGAATCATGTTTTTAAAACCCATGCCAAGTCCCAACATGATGATAAGCATAAAAATTCCCCAAAAAACGCCAAACACAGTAAGTGTAGTTCGCATTTTATTGCTTTTTAACGAACTGAAAATTTCCTGCCACTTTTCTTTATCGAACATGATCTGATTTTTTAACTTTATTCATCTCTTAATGCAATTACCGGTTTAATCTTAGCTGCTCTTCTGGCGGGAATATAACCGGCAAATGTTCCTGAAATTATTAGCAGAATGGTAGCACTTATTGCAACACTCATATCAACTTCTGGATTCTTAAACATGGTAGAATCGGCAGGGATGTTTCTGGCAATAATTTCCATTACCGCTACACCCAAAATAAGACCTATATATCCGGCAAAACTTGTTATTAAAATTGATTCCTGAAGAATAGATCCAATTATTGACCATGGAGTAGCTCCAATTGCTTTTCTAATTCCGATTTCTTTTGTTCTTTCTTTTACTACAATTAACATGATATTACTTACACCTACAATTCCGGCTATGATAGTACCAATTCCAATTATCCATATAAATAACCTGATTCCTTTAAATGCATTCTGAAATTCTTTAATATTTTCCTGATTATTTTGGATGTAAATTGCTCTGTCATCTTCTTTATCGAAATTATGATTTGCTGCAAAAAGAGCTTTAAGATTTTCATCGAATTTTTTACTTTCTTCAGGTGTCATATCCTTAACTGACAATGCAATATTATTTACCTTATTTGCCCCATTAAAAACCATTTGAGCAGTGGAAATAGGTATGTAAATTCGTCTTCTTTCTTCATCATTATTCGAATTTTCGGAATATATACCAACTACTTTAAATGGAACACCCTGAATTTTTATATAATCTCCAATAGGCGATTCACCCTTCTTACATAATGCCTCTTCAACCAGATCTCCAATAACGGCAACCTTTCTGCGTTTTTCTATATCAATATTATTTATAAATCTGCCTTTAACAGGAAAGGATTTTTCAATAAATTCCATATCAGGATGAACCGTATTAATTCCAAAACTACCCGATTGGTTTTTATATGAAATGAGATCGTTTCCTCTAATATTAAATCGACTCGAGATACGTTCAATATTCAATGAATCTAACTTAAGTCTATCATAATCTTCGTTTGTAAGTTTTACAAATTTTCCTGGTTGAATGCCTTTAAAAGCTTTACTTGTTTGTCCAGGGTATATCCATACACTGTTTGCAGCATCAGAATCGAAATTTGAATGGATACCATTTTCCAGTCCCTTACCGGCACCCAACAAAACAATGAGCATAAAGATTCCCCATGCAACACTAAAACCAGTAAGAAAAGTTCGTAACTTATTTTTCTTAATGGTCGAAAATATCTCTTGCCATTTATCTATATCAAACATGGGCTAATTTTTTGAAAAGTATTCAGATTCTATCATTCCATCTTTAATATGGATTATCCTGTCTGTTCTTTCAGAAATATCCTTTTCGTGTGTAACTATAATAATTGTTATTCCTGATTTATTAATTTCCCTGAACAATTCCATTACTTCCAATGATGTTTGGGAATCGAGTGCACCGGTTGGTTCGTCTGCCAGAATTACTTTAGGTTGGCTAATCATAGCTCTTGCAATAGCTATTCGTTGCTTTTGGCCACCCGAGAGTTCGTTTGGCATGTGTTCTGCCCAATCTTTTAATCCCATACGATCAAGATATTCCATTGCAAGTACGTTTCTCTTTTTTCGACTCACTCCTTGATAATATAAAGGAAGTGCAACATTTTCCATCGCATTTTTAAACGAGATTAAATTGAATGACTGAAAAACAAATCCTAACATGTTATTACGATAATAGGCCGCTTTCTTCTCAGAAAGATTATTCATTTCTGTTTCATGTAGCTTATACAATCCCTGATCATATGAATCAAGAATTCCAAGGATATTTAAAAGAGTTGATTTTCCTGAGCCTGATGCTCCCATAATAGAAACTAACTCTCCTTGTTCAATAATTAAATCAATACCTTTTAATACATGCAGTTTATTTGCACCTATTTCATAGGATTTATGAATATTTGATAAATGAATCATCTGCTTTGCAAATTTTGAGTAACGACATTGCATAAACCAAATCTTATGCCATTAGCTGTAATCATTTTATAAACAATAAGATATGATTGTTGTTTGAAAATTGCTTTTCGTTTATTTCTGCACGGTTATGAACAAAAAACGTTCGTAAACGGACAAATGGTATATTGTGGAGATCTAAATAATTATAATTATAATTTTGTTGAATAATTGGTAACTTTATATTCTAAAACAATAGTAAAGTATATGGAATGCTTTCAAAAATATTATATCCATAATAACAAAATTCAAACCTGCGATAATTTTAATGAAGATTTGTTAAAACTAGGTGTATCGGTTTACGAGGTAATTCGAATTGAAAATGGTGTTGCAATTTTCGTTGATGATCACCTTGAAAGACTATTTAATTCGGCCAACATATTAAAACTGAAGATTAGTGAAGATTCAATGCAGATTAAATCTACAATTAGGAAGCTTATCGAGATAAATAGAACCAAATTGGGTAAAATAAAGATTTTAATTCATTTCGATTCTGTTTCTAAAATGCAACAGAACATTCTCTTTTACTTTAATCCACATCATTTTCCAACTGCTGAAGAGTTAAGTAAAGGAGTATCTGTAGGATTTTGTGAGGCTATGCGCGATGTTCCAAATGCAAAAATGCATAATACCGAAACACGCAGAAAAGCAAATCAGGTTATTGCTGAAAAGAAATTATTCGAAGCTCTATTGGTTGATAATGAAGGCTATATAACTGAAGGAAGCAGGTCGAACGTTCTTTTTATAAAAGAAAATACTGTTTTTAGTGCTCCCGAACATGATATTTTACAAGGTATAGCTCGAAAAAATGTAAAACGAATTTGCATTAAGAATAACATTAAATTTGTTGAAAGGCGAATTCATAAGGATGATTTAAGTAGGATGGAAGCCCTGTTTCTTACAGGAACCTCATTAAAAATACTTCCGGTAACTAACCTCGAATTTTACACCTTTTCAACCAGTAACACATTGCTATCTCGGTTAATGGCTCTGTATGACAAATCTATCGACGATTACATAAAAAATCAAGGTTAGCCAGGCCAGTTTATGATGTGTTTGGTTTCAGTAAATGGATTAGTTTTTCCGAACAGAAAATCATCATCGCGCCCGGGAGCATGGTAGCACATCATAGGGTGCATAGACTCAAATTTGTTTTTTAAGTTCAATCCCGAAACAATTTCTTTGGCATTGTTTCCCCATAAAAACCAAATGATGTTGGGATGATTTACCGAAATATGATGCAGAAGTTTTAATGTAAAAGGTTTCCAGTTCTTTTCATGGCTATTTGATTTACCTGTTTCGCAAGTAAATGAGGTATTAAGTAACAAAACGCCTTGTTTCTCCCAATCAATAAATAACTCATCAGGATTTTTTATCAGAAATGATGTACCCATGAGTTTTTTTATCTCACTAAATTTTAAATATTCATCTTTGTAAGCAAAATAAATTGCTCTTACGATATTTTTTAATGATATATTATTAAATGCCTGGTTCCATGATTTTAATGTTCCTACTTCAAACGCTCTGCCTGTTGCAACTCCTTGCTGAGGATATGGATCCTGGCCAAGAATTATAATTTTAACATGTGGCAGGGGTACTGTTAGGAAATTTAAAACGCGTGTCGATGGAGGTGTAAAATTTGATGCACCTACCTCTTTTTCAATTTTAATTAGTAACTCAATTGCATCAACAGTTAGAAAGCTATTCCAGCTTGGATTTGTATTAACAGAATCTAAAAAAACGGATTTATACATAGTTGTATTAATTAACCATTGGCCCTTTAAACATCCTCCAAAAACCAATATCGCGCTTAATCTGATAAAAATGCTCGTACAATTCTCTTAATTTAAATGGCGACCAATCACCAATAGCATACTGGCAGTGAATTAGCTCATTGTTTTTATAAATGAGTGCTTTGGTAAACCATAATTTGCCTTTTATAACGATATCAAATTCCGAGATCAAGCCTTCGTATTTTTTAAATAATACGCTTTTCTTAAGTGTAATAATCGAAACAGAATTACCATCAACAATGAATTTACCCAGATGATAGGTAGCGTATTTAAGTAAAATGATATCGCGGATCGATAATATCAGAGAAATACTAATTAAGATAGCTGCTTCGTGCCATGAATAGGGTGGAATGGCCAACATAATAAGAATAACAAAATCAATAATATAAAGTGACCAGTTTCGCTTAAAAAACAGCAAAATTCTACCCAGGTAATCCTGATCGTTTATGGAGGAGAAATAGCGATAATACATGAGTCCTAACTTTTCAGAAATAATAGTAGGTAAAGATGGTAAATTTTTACAAAATTAATCCAGGTCAGTAACAAATTTTTGCTTTTTGGCTATCCTTATAACTTCTTCTTCATCGCCGGCATTAAGCTTTAAAAGAATATTTGCCAGGTAACTATCAACAGTATTTTGATGTACGCTTAATCTGGCTGCAATATCTTTTCGCTTAAGATTATTTGCATAATATTCAACAATCTGCAATTCTGTTGATGTAAGCGAATTTAACATGTTTATTTGCGATTCGGTTCCATTTGAGCTGCTTAAGCCAAATTTGGATTTAAACTGATGACAGTAAAAATAGTTGTCTTTATAAACCTGTCTAACTGCTTCAACCAGTTCGCTAATACGTGAGTTTTTAGAAACAAAACCGCGAGCTCCATTTTTGGAGAGTTGTTCTATAAACCAGTTTTCCATGTACATGGTAAATACAATAACCTTTATATCGGGGTAATCGTTCTTTAATTTCTCCGAAAGTTCAATACCATCCATTCCGGGCATCGAAATGTCTGTTATAACAATATCGGTAGTTTTTTCTTCAAGTATCTTTAAAACCTCTAGTCCGTTTTTTGCTGTCCCGATTACCTCAATATCTTCCTTCGATTTAAAAAGGGTAATTAATCCAAATAAAGAAACATCGTGATCTTCGGCAATAATTATTCGTATTTTTTTATCAGTTTTTTTATCGGAAAAACTTGAGTTAAGTGGAATGGTAAAATTTAAAATTGTTCCTTTACCTTTGGTGCCATCAGTTTCGTATTTTACATTTAGTAAAAGCATTCGCGAAATAATTGCATTAAGCTTTTCACTTTTTTGTTTCAATAAATCAATATAATCTTTCTCAATTTCGATTAAACAATTAATGTAATTCAGATGGCGGGTCAACGAAATAGAGATGTTCGTGTTTCTTACATAATCACAAATATGATTTAATGTGTCATCAAAAAGTTTATATAGATGATTCTGAAGATCGGTGCTTATCTCATACCAGTCGTCATTCGGAAACAGATTGATCGTTACTTTATTGGCTGTTGAGGTTTCGGTTAGATGGTTAAAGAAATCATGAATCTGAATACCTCGGGTATTTTCGCGTGTAATTTTTTCGGATATTGTTTTTAACTGAATATAGGTATCGTCAATTTGTTCAATAACATGCTCGTATTCATTGTCATTACCCTTTTTTATATTCTGAATTTTTTTCTTTAATCCCTCAATTTTGTTTCCCAATTTATCTTCAAGTTCGTTTATTGCTTTATCCTGAACTGCTTCGCTTTCGATAAATCTGGAAACTCTTCTTTTATGCTGGTAGTTGTTTAAAAATTTAGTGGCTGCAAACAGAATCAAGGTTATAATAATATATAACATAAGGTGAAATAATGGATTTCTTAAATAAGATTGATGGGTATAAAAATCAATAAGAAACCATTCGTTTTCAATGATATAGCTTAGCTGGGTTTTGTTATCGTGGTTATTGTTTATGCTAAAATGCATTAATTGACCATTATCGATATTCAGTTTTGCCTTTTCGCTAAAATTATCGAGTATTAATGTTAAATCGGAATTTGATTTTAGTACAAAATCACATTTATGGTTATTATTTAAATCTTCGCGGGAAATAAATGAATAGGTATTGCTTCCAAGCGAATTTATTGCAATGTTCTCGAGGTTTTCGTTAAATACATCAACCGATTTGCCTGTAAATAATCGTATGGATGGTTTAAAATCATTTACGGGTATAAAAGAATAGGTTTTATTTGTGTCTAGCGAAGTTTCTTTTATCTTTTTACCATAAAAATCGAACAAAACCAGGTTAACGAAATGTTTTTGGTTATTTTTCCCCGATTGAATAGCTGCAATCTGATAATTTTCTTTTTCTTTTAAAAGCGCAAGTTTTACTTCAGCTTCCTTTCCAATAAAATAAACCGGACTAAAAACATAATTCAGCGATTGATCTAAAACAACCAGCCCCGATTTTACCGATTCAGCATTAATTCCGGTAGATTTATTTGATAAATAAATTTCAGGTTTTTGGTCATTATTGGCATCAGCAATAAAATAATCAGTAATACAAAGATCAAAACTGGCAGATTGAATTAATGTTTTATTCGTAATATCAAATAAAATCACCTGGCTCGAACATTGTTTGGTATCTTTTCTGAAAATAATTACCACATCTTTGTTTTTGTCGTCATTAAAATCAGTAAGTTCCAGTGGTAATAAGGTAACATCTTTTGGTAATTGTGAAATAAACTGCCTTTTTACAAGAAATTCTTTAGGTGCTGCAAAATCAATTACATTTAAAAATAACGAATCATTGGATTGATTGAGTGCATATATTTCGCTCGATTTATTATAATTATAATCCGCGAATTTTAGAGACAGGTTTTTTATTGGTTTGTCATTAAAAGCAAGGAGAGAGATAAAACTACCCTGAGAGTCATATAAATAGATAGTCGGTACGTTTTGATCTTCATTTTCGTAGTAGTTTATCTTTTCCGAAAAGCCATCTGAGTTTAAATCATGAAAATACACACTACCATTATTGCTAATCACTGTTTTTTCTGATATCGCAAGTTTA
>JAVEZW010000177.1:0-7853 GCA_034002805.1 Bacteroidales bacterium
AACACGCGGTCATATTTTAGCGGGGGTTTTTGGGTTCTTGACTTTTATTACTATTTTTAAACTTTAGTTATCGTGGGACATTTTTGCGGAACGAATTCCCCGCCAAAACATACCGCGAGACCGTTAGGCATTATTAAATGACGAATGATAGAAAGAACCTACATACAACTGACAGAAGAAGAGAAAAAACGTTTTGAAGAAACAATTGCTGAAAACAAGAAAATTCTAGAAATAAAATTTAAAAAGTTTACCGTTTTTCTTCTAATAATCATTGAACTAATAATATTATATTTAATTTATCTCTTCGAAGAAAATGGATTTTCAGTAATTCTGAAACTTTTGACAATTGTACCTATTTGGGGAATAATAATGATTACATATTTGTATTATCAAAAATACATTCCTGCAAAGAAACTGTTCAATTTACATAGTGGAATTCTGAATGAAGAAAAATACCAAGCGATAAGAATCAAATCAAACTATTGCGAAAAGTATAGTGACAGGATTGCTGACTACTTTTTATTCATCGTACAACCTGAAATTATTGTATTGTTTAGGAAACAAGACTTTGAAATTGATGAAACCATTTTCCCTAATAATAATTTCATTATTCCACCATTTGAACTAAGAGAAATAATTGGGAACAAAATATTGTGTGAAGGACAATTAATGAAACCAGAAAATGAAAAAACAAGTCAGATAACAAAATATTTGAATGCAATGAATTTACTTGAAACAGGACAAGTATTTATCCAAAGCAAAATTTAACAATGCCTAACAGTGGCTCAAAAAAAATGCGGGGTGAAGTGGTTTTCGAACATTTTTACTAAATTTAAACTTTATTAACAGGGGAAACTGAAACAGGGCGAAAACCCGCACTTTTTTTAGCCACAACCGTTATGCACAAGCGGAAAAAAAGACAACGACACAGCAAATTGACAATAAAAATGGAATATTAAACTTGAAATGAAAAACGAAACTGACAGACAAATACCCCGACACTCATTGCCGACCCGAATGTGTTTTAATTTTTTTTCCCCAACGCACAAAAATTTTGAAATTCTACTGCCAGCCCACAAATGGCACATTTGCTTTTGCCCTGACACACGAAGCCAACCCTTCAGCAAAATCAAAAGAGTCATTTTTTGCCAACGCTAAGGAATATTTTAGGTACTTTAGAGGTTTTTAATATTATGACAAATAAAGAAGCAAAAGCAAGAATTAAGATAAACAACCTACTAGTAGAAGCAGGTTGGCGTTTCTTTGATAATGAACAAGGAAAAGCAAACATTGATTTAGAACATAGAACTAAAAAAGCCAAATTTGACAATGCCCGATTAGGTGAAGACCTTGAAAATGCTCCAGATGGTTTCATTGACTATCTATTAATGAATGGACAAGGAAGACCTATTGCATTGGTTGAAGCTAAAAGAGAAAGTATTGATCCACTTGATGCAAAAGAACAAGCCAGAGAATATGCAAGAGGTAAGCATATTCGACACATTTTTCTTTCAAATGGAAATGTACACTACTACTGGGACTTAGAATATGGCGAACCGACTGTTATTTCAAAATATTTAAGTATTGAGCAATTAGGTGAAGCAATCAAATGGACACCTAATCCTGAACAAATGGCGGAACAGGTGATTGATGAAAATTATATTGCTATCTCACAAGATCCAAAATGGCTAACATATACTGACTCGCAACGTAAAGTCGCTAAAACTAATAAAGGAATTCGTGAACTTCGCGACTATCAAGTAATAGCAGCCAATAAATTAAAAAAAGAATTTGTTGACGGTAAGCGAAGATTTCTTTTTGAAATGGCAACAGGCACAGGTAAAACGTTATTAAGTGCAGCTATAATTAAAATGTTTATCCGTTCGAACAATGCTGACAGAGTTTTATTTTTAGTAGACAGAATTGAGCTTGAAATCCAAGCTTACAAAAATTTTAAATCATATCTAGAAGATGATGGAATACTCCCTGTCATTTATAAACGAAACAAACAAGATTGGCAAAGTGCAAAAATTGTAGTTACAACTATCCAGAGTTTATCTTATGACAATCGTTTTCGTAAAGAGTTTTCTCCTACAGATTTTCAACTCATCATATCAGACGAAGCACATAGAACCATTGGAGGAAACAACAAAGTAATTTTTGATTACTTCATGGGTTCAAAGTTGGGTTTGACCGCAACACCAAAAGATTATTTGAAAGGAATAAACTTAGATGAAGCAGACCCAAGAGATATTGAGAAAAGATTGTTGTTAAGCACTTATGAAACCTTTGGCTGTTCTGATGGCATTCCAACTTTTCGGTATAGTTTAGAAGATGCGGTTAAACACAAACCGCCTTATTTATGTATGCCTAAGTTATTGGATGCAAGAACAGACATTACAACTGAAATGTTGAGCAAACAAGGTTGGACCTACAAATTTACTAACGAAGATGGTGATGAGGAAGAAGATACATTTTTTAAAAGAGATTTTATGAAAAAATTCGTTTCGCATGAAACGAATAAAAAGTTTGTTGAAGCTTTTTTGAAAAATGCAAAACGTGACCCAATAAGTGGAGAAATTGGCAAGACTATTTTCTTTTGTGTTTCCCGTTATCATTGCCGACTTATTACAAAATTAATCAATGAGGAAGCAAGCAAAATGTTTCCAGAACAATACAGCAGCGGTTCATTTTTTGCTTTGCAAATTACTTCTGACATTACAGGTTCACAAGACAGAACAACTCGTTTTTCTCATAATGACTTGAACGGTCACAGCGGTTTTAATTCGGAACTGAGAGATTATGAAAGTAGTAAATCCCGTGTATGTGTTACCGTAGGTATGATGACAACCGGTTATGATTGCCCTGATATTTTAAATGTGGTATTAGCAAGACCAATTTTTTCACCTACTGATTACATTCAAATTAAAGGAAGAGGAACACGACTTTTTACTTTTGAATATGATAATGAAGGAGAAGAAATCAAAGTTGAGAAAGATGATTATTTTATGTTTGACTTTTTTGCCAATCATCAATACTTTGAAGAAGAATACGATTATAAACAAAAAATTGAATTACCGAAAGATACCGATAGCAAAGAAAGCGGTGGCGGAACACCAACACCTGATCTTAATTACACAGGTGCAGACGAAGTAAAAACAATTAAAGAAGAAAATTTTGGGCCTTCAAAAATAATGAAGGTGGACAAAGAAGCATTTTCAAAACGCTTTGAAGATGCAGCGAAAGAAGAAGTAGAAAAAAATTCAGACTTAAAAAAAGCTGTTGAACAAGAGGACTGGAATACATTGAGTGCTTTCGTAAAAGAACATATCTTTGAAAAACCCACTGAGTATTGGAACATAGACAAACTTCTCAATTGGTATGAGGTAGACCGAAGGGCAACACTCACTGAAATACTAATGAAAGTTTTTGTTAACGGATATAAACTAAAAACAAGAACTGATTTAGCAGATGATTACTTTGAACAATTTATGAGTGAGATAAAACTTGACGGCTCAAAATACAATTCAGCAAAACGATTGTTTGAAAGTTATCTAATGTTTGACGATGTTAGAAAACAGATGAATGAAAAAAATCCTGACCCTAATGATTCACGGCTTGGACTTTATAATTTGAAGGTAATAGGAAAAGAAAACATTCCTGTAATTCTGAATTATATTAAAGACCATGTAAATATTAATCAATTTTTACCAAGATAATTTTAAATGCTAAACAAAGACATAAAGAAAAAGATTGACGATGCAAGAGACACATTAGTGGGTGTTCTTCCATTGCCTACTGACCAGATTGAAATAATCACTATTGCTCTTATTTATAAATTCATGGATGACCAAGACGAAGAACTTCGTCAGGTTGGTTTAAATGAAAAATTTTTTACTGCTGAACTCAAGGAGTTTTCGTGGCAACAATTAATGAGTAATCAGTTAAGTGCTGATTCACGAGTTACTAAATTTATTAACGGCATTGAAGCAATTCAAAAAGCAAAACATATTCCTGCTTTGTTCAGAGAAATTTTCCTAAATGCTTTTTTGAAATTCCGTGATGCAAAAGTTTTACAGAGGTTTCTTGACCTTATTGATGGTTTCAAATACGACCATAGCGAGGAGCTTGGAAATGCTTTCGAATATTTACTCAAAACAATGGGAGCACAAGGCGACAACGGACAATTTAGAACACCAAGAAACATAATTGATTTTATGGTTGCTGTTGTTGACCCAACAAAAGATGAAACAATTCTTGACCCAGCATGTGGTACTGGAGGTTTTTTAGTTTCGGCATTCAAACATATCTTAAGAAGAAATACGGAAGGTTATGAAACAGCCAAAATAGAATTGGAAAACTATGTTGCCGAAGGAATTCCAGTTTATTGGGGAGCAAAACTTTCAAGCTCACAACGAAATGCAATTGAAAAGAACATTGCAGGTTACGACAATACTCCTTTAATGGTGAGACTTGCAAGAGTTAATTTATATTTGCATCATTTCGGTAATCCACAAATCCACGAATACAATACACTGAACACAGACACACGATGGAAAGATAAATACGATTGCATCTTAGCTAATCCGCCATTCATGACACCGAAAGGTGGCATTGACCCCCACGATAAATTTAGAATACAAGCAAACAGAACAGAAATACTTTTTGCTTCTTACATTTTACAGCATCTTAATCCTGACGGTAAAGCAGGTTTTGTTGTTCCTGAAGGAATTATATTCCAAACATCTGGTGATTATGTGCAGTTGCGTAATTGGATGATATACGAAGCAGGATTGTGGGCAGTAGTTTCCTTGCCTGCTCAAATTTTTCAACCATATTCTGGAGTAAAAACTTCAATCATTTTTATTGATAGAGAAATTGCAAGGCAGCGAAAAGAAATTTTATTAGTTAAAGTGGATAACGATGGTTTTTCATTGAATACTAACAGAAATGAAATAAAAGAAAATGATTTACCCGAAGCGTTAAACTGGTTAGAACTCTGCAAAACAGATTTGCCAAGGTTTGTAAAGAGCTTTGAAGTAAATAAAGATAATGCTTTTTCAAAAAAAATACGCTTGTTACATCGTGATGAATTTGCACGACTTGACAATTACAAAGCAACTTCATCAGCTTATTCATTTTGCAAAAAGCAGTATGAGAAAACACTGAAAGCAAAAGAGGAATTAGAAACGAAACTTGAAGTAGAGCCCGACAATGGTATAAAGGCAAAAGAAAAATATGAAAGGCAAGTTTCAGATTTCTACAAACAAACAGGAATAAATTTTTTACCCGATACAGAGGATAAACACAAAGAATGGTTTGAAGAAAACATTAAAGTTGCAGCTATTGAATATGGTGTGAACTTGAATAACATAAATAAACTAACAAAGGAATTGCTTGACTTTATTGATTGGCAAAGGGACTATAATTTAAGCTTTGACAAATTTTCAAAATCAGAACAAGAATCAAAACATTACGATCTTGTTCCACTTGGTGAGTTGTGCGAAATTTTTGATAGCATAAGAAAACCAATCAAAGAATCAGAAAGGGTAAAAGGAATTTTCCCATACTATGGTGCAACAGGTATAGTTGACTACGTAAATGAATTTTTATTTGACGACAGATTTGTTTTGGTTGGCGAAGATGGTGCAAAGTGGCTATCAGGTGAAAAAACAGCCTTTATTGCTGAAGGGAAATTTTGGGCTAATAATCATGTTCATGTATTGAAACCCAAAAAGGAAATTTTGATTGACACTTATCTTGTTGAGATACTTAACCAACTGGATTTATCGCAATACATAACTGGCGTTACAGTTCCAAAGTTGAATCAAGAAAAATTAAAAAGCATTCCTATCCCTATTCCACCTCTTGAAATTCAACAAAAAGTTGTTGACGATTTAAAACACATCTATAAGTTAATTGAAGGATGCAATTTGCTAAATGAAAACTACAATCCTGTTTTTGAAGTGGAAGAGTGTTGGGTAACGGTTTCTTTAAATGATGTTTGTGAGATAACATCAAGTAAACGTATTTTTCAAAGTGAATATGTTAGTTCAGGTGTGCCATTTTTCCGCACAAAAGAGATTGTTGAGTTAAGCAATAACGAACCAATCAGTTTAGAATTATTTATAACTCAAGAAAGATACGATGACATTAAGAAAAATTTTGGTGTTCCAGAAAAAGGGGATATTCTTTTGTCCGCTGTTGGGACAATTGGTGTTAGTTGGTTAGTTTCAGATGATTCACCATTTTACTTTAAAGACGGAAATCTTTTATGGTTTCGTAACTTTAAAAATATAAACTCCACTTTCTTAAAGTATGTACTTGATTCAATTTTTAATCAGAAGAATAACGCCTTATCTTTTGGTGCAGCATATAACGCCTTGACTATTGTGAAACTTAAACAAGTTAGTATTCCTTTGCCACCAATTGAAGCACAAGAAAAGATTGTAAAAGATATATCAATTGACTTGGAAGCAATTCATCAAGCAAAGAAATTGAAAGAAAAAATGCAATTGAAAATCAAATTTATAATTGATAAAGTTTGGGGTAGATGATGTTTGAAGAATATTACGACTATACCGAAAATCTTTTAGTGAAGCAGCACGAAGTGTCTGCTATCATTACCCATCCTGTAATAAAAGGAGAAGTGAGGGAACATTTCTTAAAAGAAGTAATTGAAAAAATATTTCCTGACGACATTAAGTTTTACCGTGGCTTTATTTCTTACGACATTACAGACCAAAATCAGATTGACCTTTTTGTTAAGCGAAAAGCGGCAATGACAATGAATTTTGGAAATCATGTTGGAATTCATCCTGATGATTGTGTTTTTATGATTGAAGTGAAAAGCACAGCTACAGGAACTGATATAAAAGATTTTAATGAGAGATCAAGAAAACTAAAACATCAATGTGCAGACAAGCAACCACTATGTGGTATGTTCTGTTACAAAGTTGATTTGAAAAAGACAACAACTCTTGAACGATTTGGTTATTCTTACAATGAAGATGCAGAAATGTATGTTACAGACGAAGACCTTGAATTGCAATATCCATACATTGACTTTTTTGTTTGCATTGACCAAACACCTTTTACGGAAGACCATACAGGTACGAATGAAATGTTTTTGCGAAAAGATTCCTCATTACTTTCTGACGGTAGTTATGACTTATCAGAAAATCTTCCAGCAATAAAAGATTTCTTAGCGATGATAAAAGCAATACTTAAGAATGAAAGCCAACCCACAAATGTTCACACATTTGCAAGCCCCTCAAGCCAAAACACAGTCCAAAGCTTGCAAAAGAGTGCACATTTTTCCCTTTTAAAAAGAATTTCAAAATTTTTCTCCTACGCTTTAAAAAGAAAAAAATAAAACACGCCAACACACAGGCAACACAGACAGAAAAGAAAAATGAAGTAGTAATTTGACAAGTTTAATATGAAAGTGCAATTTGACTCAAACACACGGACAGACAAGAACCGCCAGTGCATAACAGGCGGTATATTTTATTGCCGAGATAGTGGGTATTTCAGCGTTTCAGCATCTAATAAACTTTCGTGTAACTTGACAGGTCAGTGCTTCGAAATCGGCAACAAAAACATACCGCCAAACCGTTATAAACCAGCACGTGATTTTTGCTGAAAAAAGATGGCCATCGCACAAAACGCCTGTTTAAAATAATCTTAAATCGTGGTTAGGGCTGTGGAAATTTATGATTAAAAAGTTATTCTATTTAATAGTAGCACGTGGATAGAAGAAAAGAAAAGCTTGCCGTGGATTTTGAAATATGGACAAGAATGGCTCCATTTTACTTTCTGTGAAAAAATTGTACGTATTTGATAGTTTTATC
>JAVEZW010000178.1:0-7844 GCA_034002805.1 Bacteroidales bacterium
AGTATTAAAAAAAGTTAATTCGATTAATAATTCTTTTTTGATTTGTAAAAATAAATACCTTTGTATCAATGATAAATCGAAAATTAAGAAATAAGGCTGTTGTTTTATTTATTCTTTTGATTCTTCCCGTTTTTGTATTTAGTCAGAAATGGAAAATAGGGAGATACGAATTGATTGGAGGAATAGGAACTTCTAGTTATTTTGGCGATATCGGTGGATCAATAAATGATGATGCCCTGTGGATAACTGATTTGGATATAATGTACACCAGACCTAATATCAATGTAGGTTTAAGATACAGAATCGACGAATGGGGCACTGTTAGAGGTAATTTAACCTATGGGATGTTAAAAGGTTTTGACGAAGGTTCAAAAAATGAAGGTAGAAATTACTCGTTTTCAACAAATCTTTTTGAGCTTACAGGGTACTTTGAATATTGGCTAATTAAGGAAAAACAAATGGTTCAGTATTCAACCATGAATTTACGCGATGGATTAAGAAAGTTTAATGCGTCAATTAGTGCATATGTATTTGTGGGTATTGGAGCAGCTTATTTTAAATCAGATCCTAGTAGTGATTTTGGTGATCGCTATGTGGGAGATAAAAATTTTGGAATAGTTTTACCAGTTGGTATTGGCGTTAAATATCCTCTTTCATCCCGTAATTATATTGGGTTTGAGTTTGCAGGAAGATTAACAAGTACTGATTATATCGATGGGTTCGATCCCAAAGGTTCAGAATATAAGGATGTTTATTATTTTACCTCTCTGTATTTAACTCATAAGATTAAACCTAAAATGAATAAATCAAGAAGAAAATATTAATCTTTTATGAGAAACCTGGCACTTACAATACTTTTAGTTATTTCTTTTTTTTTTACTTCCGGACAGGGCAAAGCCGAATATGGGGTGTTTTTAGGAACAGCTTCTTATAACGGCGATATTAATCATTCAAAATTGTTTTATTCACCATCTGTTGGTATTGGATTACTTGCGAACTATAATATTAGCAGACATCTGGTAGTTGGATTAAAAGGAGTTTATGGATCGCTAAATGGAAGCGATTCAGATTTTAATTATCCCGAGAATCAGATTAGACAAGCATCTTTCTCAACAAGTGTAATTGATGTTTCAGCGGTTGTTGAGTTTAACTTTATGTCGTACACCAGTTCTGGGTTTACCAAAAAAAATGATGAACGATTTACTCCATTCGTATTTTTAGGCATTGGAGGCAATTATGTTTTTGGCTCAACAGATAATTCTGCTCCCTTATCAATACCTTTTGGATTAGGATTTAAATATAATATCTTTGAGCGCGTAACATTGGGGTTAGAATGGAGCTTCCGTAAAACCTTTAACGATACCATTGATGGTGTAATAACTATTCAGGATACCGAGAATACTCCATCAATACATAACGATGACTGGTATTCTTTCTGTGGTTTATTTGTTACTTACAGAGTTTTTAAAGAGAAAATTGATTGTCCGGCATATATAAAGTAGTAGAGTGATGATTGGAGTAGATAAAATAGACAAATCAAAATTGCCAGTGCATGTTGCAGTTATTATGGATGGCAATGGACGATGGGCAAAGAAAAAAGGGAATCAACGTATTTTTGGACATAAAAATGGAGTTAAGGCAGTACGCGATACTATTGAAGCTGCCGGAGAAATAGGTGTTAAGTTTTTAACCTTGTATGCTTTCTCTACCGAGAACTGGAACCGGCCGAAACAGGAAATAGATGCACTTATGTCTTTGCTTGTATCTACAATTAATTCGGAGTCGGGAACACTAATGGAGAATAATGTACGTTTAAAAAGCATCGGTGATATTAAAGGATTGCCAAAAGATGTTCAGAAAAATTTACATGAAATAATCCAAAAAACTGAAAATAATACAGGATTAACATTAATTTTGGCCCTCAATTATAGTGCACGTTGGGAGATTTTAAATGCAGTAAAAAGCATTATTGCAGATAAAAAATCAAAAGATATTGAAGTTGAAAGTATTGATAATGAGTTTTTTGAAAGTTATTTAAATACAGCCGGTATACCCGATCCCGACTTGTTAATAAGAACAAGCGGCGAATATAGAATAAGTAATTTTCTGGTTTGGCAAATTGCCTATACCGAATTGTTTTTTACGGATGTTTTGTGGCCGGATTTTAATAAAGAAGAATTTTTTAAAGCAATTTTAAGTTACCAAAAACGTGAACGTCGATTTGGTAAAACAAGTGAGCAACTGAAGAACGAATAATTATAAATAGATAAAATCAGAATGGTAAGAAAATTTGTATTGAGTTTCTGTGTATTACTTTTAGGAATTCAATTATTAGCGCAAGAGGAAGTAGATTTCAAGTCTTTACAGGTAATTGATTACAAAAAGCCCAAATCATATATAATAAAAGATATAACTGTTTCGGGTGTTAAGTATCTTGATCATAATATTTTGGTTACATTATCGGGGTTATTGATTAATCGGCCGATTACAGTTCCTGGAGAAGATGTAACACGAGCAGTCGAAAAATTATGGAAACAAGGTTTGTTCTCGGATATAAAAATAACATCAACCGAAGTTGCAGGTGATAGTATTATATTTGATATCTATCTGCAGGAACGTCCACGGTTGGCTGAGTTATATATTACAGGAGTTAAAAAAGGACAGGAAAAAGATATCCGCGAAGCTCTTGAGTTAAAAAGAGGGGTTCAGGTAACTGAAAATACTATCAATAATGCGAAAAAAACCATTACAGATTATTTATACAAGAAAAAGTTTCTGAACACCCAAATTGATGTATATCAGTTCGATGATACTATTTCGAGACAAAATAATGTAAACGTCAAATTTGATATCAATAAAGGACGTAAAGTAAAAATTAAGGAGATCGAATTTGTTGGTAACGAGGTTTTTTCTGATGCCAAGTTGCGTCGCAAGATGAAGGAAACCAAGCAAATAGACCTAAATATTTTTAAAGGTTCAAAATTGATTGAAAGTGATTTTAAAGACGACAAAGAAAAAATTATTGCAGCCTATAACGAAAAAGGATTCCGTGATGCAGAAATAGTTAAGGACAGTATTTACAAAATAAACGATAAGCGAATCGGAATTAAAATAGAGGTATTTGAAGGACGACAGTATTTTTTCCGCAATATTGACTGGATTGGAAATACAAAATATTCAGCTCAATTGCTCGACAGGTCGCTAAAAATCAAAAAAGGCGATCCTTATGATACCGAGATGCTTTCGAAAAGATTAAATATCGACGAAGATGCTGTTAGTAGCTTATACCTCGATAACGGATATCTTTTCTTTAATGTTAGTCCTACAATCATGAAAATCGATGGCGATTCAATCGATCTTCAGATGCGTATTTTCGAAGGAAAGCGTGTGCGGTTAAACAATATCATAATTAAAGGAAACGATAAAACGAACGAACACGTAATTCGAAGAGAATTGAGAACAAAACCAGGTGATTTGTTTAGTAAAGCTGATATTATGCGTTCGCAACGTGAAATAGCTCAGCTAGGACATTTCGATCCGGAACAATTTGGAATTGAACCGATAAATATTAATCAGGCCGAAGGAACAGTTGATTTAGAATATACTTTGGTAGAAAAGTCTAATGATCAACTTGAAATTGCTGGTGGATGGGGTGCGAATATGTTTATTGGGACCATTGGTCTAAGGTTTAGCAATTTCTCAATAAAGAATGCCCTTAAGTTGAGCGAATGGAAACCAATACCTTCTGGTGACGGACAAACACTTAGCTTGAGAGTACAAACAAATGGCGAGTATTATTCGCAATATAGCGTTAGTTTTATGGATCCTTGGATGGGCGGTAAAAAACCAAATTCATTTTCTGTTTCTTTCTACCATTCGGTTCGTAAAAACACAAACTATGTGTACGAAGTTGGTGATGAATACATAAAAATTACTGGAGCATCAGTTGGATTAGGTCAACGATTAAGATGGCCTGATGATTATTTTACTCTTTCTAATTCAATTAGTTACCAGTTATATCGATTAAACGATTGGGGTGGTTTTATCATTAGTAATGGTAAAACTAACAACCTGAGTTTAAGTACCACTTTTGCAAGAAATTCAGTCGATTGGCCTATTTATCCACGAAGAGGTTCATCATTTGCTTTAACACTGCAGATAACACCTCCATATTCATTATTCAAAGAGGATATGTGGTGGAAATTAAGCGAATCAGATATTGCCGATGTTACCGCACAAGCTACCGAAGAATTTAACGAAAATCCAAATACTAACACTACTTTGGATCAGGCTATTTATTATGCAATTACCGACAAAGAAAATCAAACCAGGTATAACTGGATGGAATATCATAAATGGAAGTACAAAGGATCATGGTTCCTTAAAATTTGGAAAGATATGGTTCTTGCTGCAAATACTGAATTTGGTTATCTAGGTTATTACAACAAAGATGTTGGTCATGCTCCGTTTGGTAAGTTTAAGCTTGGTGGCGATGGTTTATCTGGATATAACATGTATGATGACGATATTATCGGACTAAGAGGATATGAAAACTATACCGTAACACCTCCATATTATACATCTTATAAAAATGGAAACGTGTACGAAAAAATAAATTTTGAGCTTCGATATCCAATCTCTTTAAAACCTCAAGCTGTAATATATGTTTTGGGATTTGTTGAAGCCGGTAATGCCTGGGAAAGCATGGATGACTTTAATCCTTTTAAAGTTAAACGTTCGGCAGGTATTGGTCTTCGTGCATTCTTACCTATGTTTGGCTTGTTGGGTGTTGACTGGGGTTATGGTTTTGATCCAATACCCGGAAATTCAGATGCAAATGGAAGCCAATTCCATTTTGTCATCGGACAGCAATTTTAAAAACTTCAAGTATGAAAAAGTTAATACTGCTTTTGGGCCTGATTTTTGTAATTGGTTATTCGTTTGGCCAGAAATTTGCTTTTGTTGATTCGGAATATATTTTGAGTAAGATACCTACATATAAGGGAGCTCAGGATAAAGTGAATCAATTATCAAAAGAATGGCAGAAAGAAGTTGAAGCCGAATATGCCGAATATGATAAATTATTTAAAGAGTATCAAACGGAGAAGGTATTATTAACTGATGAAATGAAGCGAGTTCGTGAACAGGAGTTAGCAAATAAGGAGAAGGCGGTTAAAGAGCTACAGCGCAGCTATTTTGGCCAGGATGGATTACTTTTTAAGAAACGACAGGAATTGATGAAACCTATTCAGGATGAAGTATACAATGCGATAAAAACACTTGCCGAAACTGGTAATTATTCAATTATTTTTGATACTGCCGGTGGAGCAAATATATTGTATACCGATCCAAAGCATGACAAGAGTGACGAAATATTAGAAAAATTAGGGTATAAAAAATAAATTAGTAAATTTGTTAATCATTAAAAAAAAGAGAGATATGAAAAAGACAATTGGATTTTTATTTGTTGTATTATTAGTTACCGCAACAACATCATTTGCACAGAAAACTGAATTAAAATTTGGCCATATTAACTCCCAAGAATTACTAGAATCAATGCCTGAAAGGGAAACTGCAAGAAAACAACTTGAAGAATACAGCCAGATGTTGCAAAAAGAAATGGAAGCTATGCAAACTGAATATCAGACAAAAGTGACTGCATATTTAGAAAAACAAGCGACTTTTTCAGATTTAGTAAAGAAATCAAAAGAACAAGAAATTCAGGAAATGCAACGCAGAGTTCAGGAGTTTCAACAAACCGCACAACAGGATTACCAACAAAAACAAGCCGAATTGATTCAGCCAATTATGGATAAAGCACAAGCTGCTATCGAAAAAGTGGGTAAGGATAATGGTTTTATTTATATCTTTGATTTAAGCGCTGGTGGTGTTATTTATCAATCAACTCAAAGTATTGATGTTTTACCATTGGCTAAAAAAGAGCTAGGTATTGTAACTCAATAATTTTTATACAGAAAATAAACCGACCATCTTTTTAAAAAAAGGATGGTCTTTTTTATAAAATTATGAATAGCAACCCAATTGGGATATTCGATTCGGGTGTTGGTGGATTATCAGTCTGGAAGGAACTGATTGAAGTATTACCTGAAGAAGATATAATTTATTTTGCCGATACAGCAAACTGTCCGTATGGCCCAAAATCGCAGGAAAGAGTAATCGAAATAGTTGACCGGATTGTAAAGTTTCTGATTTCTAAAGATGTTAAACTTATTGTTGTTGCATGTAATACAGCCACTGCAGCAGCTATTGATTATCTGCGATCAAATTACAATATACCTTTTATTGGTATGGAGCCAGCGGTAAAACCTGCTGCTTTAAACAGCAAAACAAAAAGTATTGCTGTTTTGGCTACCGAAGGTACTTTTAATGGCAAGTTATATCTCGAAACAAGTAAAAGATTTGCATCTGATGTTGATCTTCACATAAAAATCGGGGACAAACTGGTTGATATTGTTGAAAATGATAAAATTAATTTGCCCGAAACCCAGGCTCATTTAAAGGAATTAATGGAGCCACTTATTAATAAAAATATTGATCATCTTGTTTTGGGATGTACTCATTATCCTTTTTTGTCGGAAGCGTTAAAGAAGATTCTTCCCGTCGATGTAACAATTGTTGATCCGGCTCCAGCTGTGGTAAAACAAGTATATAATGTTTTGAAAGAAAAGGAATTATTGGTAACGCGAACAGAAAAACCATCGTATCAGTTTTTTACTTCCGGCAATGATAAAATACTACACCATTTTATTCATACAATTACTGGAAATAACTACTCAATTGAGAAAGTTAATTTATAGATGATCAATTACTTTGATGAGTAATGGGTTATCGATTTCACTATACTTAAATCCATTACTTTAATTCAAGGTTTTTATTCTTCATTGTACCATTTAGCATACATAAGATAATTATTGGCAATCCGTTCAATCATTTCGCGGGTTTGATTTAGATCAACAGATTTAAGCCTTTTAGCTGGTACGCCGCCATAAATACTTCCTGGCTCAACTATGGTGCTGTCGAGCACCAGTGCCCCAGCTGCAATTATAGAGTTTTCACCAATTATTGCATTGTCCATCACAATAGCACCCATTCCAATTAAAACATTATCGTGGATTTTGGCGCCATGAATGATTACATTATGCCCAATGGATACATTATTACCAATTTCTATGGTTGATTTCTGATAAAGACAATGAAGCACAGCTCCATCCTGTATATTTACTTTATTGCCAATACGAATGGAGTTAACATCGCCTCTAATAACGGCATTAAACCAAATGCTACAGTCGTTGCCAATTACAACATCGCCTACAATGGTCGAATTTTCGGACAAATAGCAATTTTCTCCAATTACTGGATTAAAACCTCTTACTTTCTTTATAAGTGCCATTATTTCATTTATTTATTAATATGTTATTTGGAACCAAAGTAATGAGAAAAATCATTTTTTCATCCGGGAAAATTAAGCCGAAAAATATTAATTATTAATTAACATTGATTACTTTTGTGCTATTATTTGTAAAAATTCATTATTGAATAAAAACTGATAATTAAAAATCGATAAATGCATATAAAATGGGTTAGCTGTTTTGTATGCATTTACAGTTTGTAAAAACCTATTATTAATAATCTAAAATTAAAATTTGTTATGAGTAAAACAGCAAAAGCCATCGATAGAGACGATGTAGTTATCCGCTTTTCGGGTGATTCTGGAGATGGTATGCAGCTTACTGGAACATTATTTTCTGATGCATCTGCATTATTCGGGAATAGTGTCAGTACATTTCCGGATTATCCTTCGGAGATACGAGCACCTCAGGGTA
>JAVEZW010000179.1:0-7827 GCA_034002805.1 Bacteroidales bacterium
TGGTAACCGCATCGGGAAAAAGAGCGTAGTTGCCTTCTTTATAGGTTACATTTTTTACTTCGATAAAACAGGTTTCTGTATCATTCTTTGCCATCAGATCGAAGCGGCTGTCATCAAATTTAACCTCAGCCTGCACCTCAGTGTATCCTTTTAATTTTTCAATTTGTCCTGCTTTAACAGCTTCGAATGCCAGTTTATTTGGATTTGAGGTATTTATTCCAACCCAATCGCCATTTATTTTAATCATTTCCCAGGTAAATTTAGTTTTGCGATTAGGATCATCAACAGGCGATAGATAGACCTCGGCTCCTTTTTCAAGACAGCTTTTCATAGATCCTGAATTTGTGCAATGTGCCGTAACAGTTTCGCCCGAATCGAGTTTTACATCTGCTAAAAAACGCATGTAGCGTTTAATCAATGTACCATGAATCAGTGGATCTTTAAAATTCATATTTTCAGGTTATTAAGGAATACCAAATTTACAACTCTAAAATTAGATTTGTAAGTAAATGAATAAATCTCTTTTTTAAAATTTGTAATATTGCAAAAAATAGTAAAATGAAATGTCGCGAGGGCTGTGCTGCCTGTTGTATTTACCTTTCAATCTCGTCGCCTATTCCCGGTATGCCGAACGGCAAGCCTGCAGGTGTGCGATGTATTCATCTTTCTGAAGATCTGAAATGCAACATTTTTACTTCTCCTGATCGACCCAAAGTCTGTGCTGGATTTATACCTGAAAAATTGTTTTGTGGCGAATCTGCTCAGGAAGCCTATAAAATTCTTGCTGGATTAGAAAATATAAATGTTGCAGATAATATAAAAAGAAGTTCCAAACTATAAAGGGACTAAAGTCAAAATTTTACTTAATTTTAATAACCCCAGGCTTAAGCCTGGGGTTATTAAGATATATACTTAAAGGGGCTTAAGCCCCTTCTATAAAACTATTTCTAAAAACAATTCAACTTTTATTTTTTTCCTTTGTTTAATTATAAATACAATTCTAAAAAAATGAAAAAAACAACAAAGGATGATTTCTCGATGATGACTCTTGCCGAAAAGGGAATGATAATTATGAACAATGGAAAGCATCTTACACAAATTAGTAAAGGAAATTATTTACTTAATCTTTACCTTTTCGAAGATTTTTTCGTTGAAATATTTTATTCCATCTCTACAAATAAAATAGATAAAATAGAAATTATGACTGACCTTTCGAGAATAGATGAATATATTGATGATATTATAAAACCATCTAAGGAAGCAGAAAAATTACAATTAAACTAAAATCAGATATTTAACGAATTTGTCTTGATTCTTGATACAAATATCTAAATCAAATCACACGCATCAGCAGGCATCCAGTGTTTATCTTTGCCATCCCATTTAACATTACAGCCTATTGGGTTTGTAACGGGAACCGTAATTGATTTGCCTGATAAATGTTCATCCAGGGCTCTTTCAAGATCGTTCACTGTCATTTTTGAGGTGTCTTTTGGATTATCAACAGCCCTACCAGTATAAACAAGCTTTCTGTTTTTATCAAAAACATAAAAATGAGGTGTACGCAAAGCTCCATAGGCTAAAGCAATCTCCTGCGATTCATCATATAAATAGATCCAGGGAAAATTGTTCGCTTGCATTCGTTTTACCATATTCGGGAAACTATCTTCTTCGTAGGTGTTTTTGCTATTCGAATTGATTCCAACAAACCGAACTCCTTTTGAGGAATATTTTTCAACGGTTTTCCTTGTTACTTCATCAGAACCTATAACATAAGGACAATGATTACAGGTAAAAAATACCACCAGTACTTTTTCCGTAAAATCAGATAATTGATACGTTTTACCATCCGTAGCTGGTAATCTGAATTTTGGAGCATTGGCTCCAATTTTTAATGTAAACGACATAGTTGTAAGTTTTAATTTAAACAATGGAATAACCAAAAAGTTTAAATACAGAGGAATTGTTGTTTTTTACTGTTTATTGCAAGAAATTTGCATTTCAAAGTCATTTATTACATTCAATTTTTTAAGGCTTTGTACAATTAAAAAATATTTTGTTACCTTTAATATTCAAAAGTAAGCATTAATGAAGCGCAGGTCGATAGTAATAAATACAATCATTGATATTGCAGGACTAACCCTTGCTTTTTTATTAATGATATGGATTAAACCAGCTTCTGTACGAGTTTACCTGCCAACTTATTTGTATCCTTTTCTAATTTTTCTTCTTATTTGGATTGCAGTATCACTAATAGCACGCAAGTATTCGGCACCAGAGCGTCTTAAGTTATCGAGAGCTCTCTGGCACATTTTGTTTACTAATCTTATTATTACAGGTATTGCGACGATATTAATGTTTGCAATTAAAACCAATCTTAATTCACGAATTGTAGTATTAGGTACAATTTCGCTGGGTACGTTGTTTGAGTTTGTTTTTGCTGTTTGCGATTATTTTGTTTGTAATGCAAAGCCTGGGCCTGATACATCAAAGGTATTTGAGGTATATCAGAAAGTAGTTGGTCGGGTTCAGGAAATTCCCGTAGCTGAGCCATTACCTATCGATTCGATCTCAAGACAAATACCCGAAAACATTAAAGATGCTATTGTTGAGGAATCGAACGAAGAGGTTTTTGATTTTCTTTCTGAACAAATTGACCTAAATCAGGCAGACTATTCATTATTATCTACTGCCTCGAGATTTAACGTTGATAAGTTACCCGAAAAGGCTTATCATAAAATCGTTAACCTTACACGCATAAACGATATTCGGTACATTAATAAGTTTTTAGAATCGGTAAATAGAAAGCTTCCCAATCAGGGTGTTTTTATTGGATGTTTCGAATCCAAAAATCAACGCAAAGAGAGAATACTTAAAAAGTTTCCGCCTATCCTAAATAGCATCTATTATTTTTTTGATTTTATTGTTAAAAGGGTATTTCCAAAGTTTAATCTTACTAAAGGGATTTATTTTTTTCTTACCCGGGGCGATAACCGGGTATTGTCGAAGGCAGAGATGTTCGGGCGATTATATTCGTGTGGATTCGAAGTTGTTCTTGAAAAAAACATTCAGGGATGGCTTTATTTCATTGCCCGAAAAATTCGTGAACCTTATTACGATGAGCATCCCACCTATGGTCCACTTATTAAACTACGCAGGATAGGTAAAAAAGGAAAGATTATAAATGTGTATAAGTTTCGAACGATGCATCCTTTTGCCGAATATTTGCAGGAGTATGTTTACAACAAATATGATCTTGACAAAGGAGGAAAGTTTAAAGATGATTTTAGGGTAACAACATTGGGTCGATTTTTTCGAAAATTCTGGTTAGATGAGTTTCCTATGTTTATAAATTTTTTTAGAGGAGATATGAAGCTTTTTGGTGTTCGTCCATTAAGCGAACATTATTTTAGTTTATACTCAAAAGAGCTTCAGGAAAAAAGAATAAAAACAAAACCAGGACTTATACCGCCATTTTATGTTGATCTTCCCAAAACCCTTGACGAAATTCAAGCTTCTGAAATGAAATACCTAAATGCTTACGAAAAGCATCCCTTACTAACCGATTTCAAATATTTTTGGAAAGCAGTCTGGAATATTGTCTTTAAACAGGCACGCAGTAGTTAAACAGGCAGCTGTAATCTTAACGCTGGTGCTATTCCCACATAAATTCCATGGTAGTACAACTCTGCCCGGCAGATAAGTGGCTTGTAATCTTGTAACTCCAGTTTTTGCATTTGCATAAGTCCAATGCTTTTGCACACCAGCCTGAAATTCTATACTCTAACGTTTTAGTAATACCATTAAACTTTTTAATTTTTATAATACACATCTTATCGCCCTTTTCAACAACCTCTATTTCTGAGGGGCTGTAAAATGTTTCCATGGCACGCGTTCCTCGTTTCATTAAATATTGAGGAGAGGCAATTAACAAAAAAACCTTGTAAACCCCTTTTAATCCGACTTCGGCACTGTACATACCCATTTCTTCGCCTCCTTTTTGGGCGTTTTTGTTATAAAAAAGATCAACAATTTTATCAAGAGGATCAGTGTATGCGGTTTTTAAATCGTACCATTCGGCAGCATTAATAGTATCATTATAAATTTTCTGCGATTCTTTTGAAAGAGTTTTAAACCACTCATCATAACGAGTAGGGAATTTTGTTTTAACGAATTCCTTGGTTGTCTTAATACTAGTGCCTTTAACTTGCATACGAAGAAAGATTTTATGTAAATTCTAAAAATAGTAAAATCTATTGAATAATTGTTGTATTAATTAAAAGAGTTTAGTGGTTTAAATATAGATGTTATGTAATTAACAATAATTCAAAGAGGTAGTCCCAAAGCCCAAAATAAGTATTATTTTTGTGGAGTAAACAATATTTAAATGATGAAAAAACTTATTGCCTTCTTTTTTCAGGGACTGTTATATATCGCACCAATTGGAATCACTATTTTTATTTTGTATAAAGCATTTTTTTTAGTTGATGATGTTTTTAAACCATTGCTGTTTAAGATTTTTGGATTCCATATTCCAGGAGCAGGCCTTATTATTTTATTCCTGCTAATAACCTTATTGGGCTATGCCGGACAAACCATTATTGCCAAACCAGTAAAAATCGTTATCAATCATTTTTTGGATAGGACCCCAATATTAAAAACTGTTTATTCATCAATAAAAGATTTTTTGTCGGCCTTTGTTGGAAAGGATAAGAAGTTTAACCAGCCGGTTTTGGTTAAAGTTAATCTAATGTCGAATCTCGAAAAGGTTGGTTTTGTTACGTGTGAGCAGCTTACCGATTTGGGGGTTAAAGGTAAAAAAGTAGCTGTTTATTTTCCCCATTCATATAACTTTTCGGGCGAGATGTTTATTGTCCCGGCAGAACAGGTAAAACCAATAAATGCAGCCCCAGGTGATGTAATGAAATTTGTTGTTACCGGAGGTGTTGCCAGTTTAAAAAATAATGAGTAAAAATGGGCTTTAGAATTTAAACATTTTAAAGTAAACTGTTTACGATAAACAGGCTCTTTCTTATTGTGCTATTAATAAGTTGCAGCCTCTTATATCGCTATTGTCGAATCTGCCAGAAACCTCAAAACTACCATCAGGGTTTATTTTACCAAGATCTTTTGTTTCAATAAACGAACATGAATTAATATTGGCAAGGTCTATAATGTTTATACCACCAGATTTTCCTTCATTTAAAAAAGAAAACGGATCATAGGTGTCGCGGATAATAACTTTCATCCATGACGGACAATAAAATATTCCATTTCCTTTAGAGTAAGCCTGAGACAATAATTCAGTCATTCCATATTCCGAATGAATTGATTTAACGCCAAATCCCGAAGTTAGTATTGAATGCAACTCGCTGCGTGTTAACTCTTTTCTGCGGCCTTTCATTCCGCCAGTTTCCATTATTATGGTATGATCTAGTTTTAATGGCGATTTCTCAGCTAAATCGAGCAGGGCATAGGAAACTCCCAAAAGAATTGTTTTTTGACCCGCATCTTCAAGCTTTTTTAGTTGCCTAACCAGATCATTGTGGTTGTTGAGATAAAACCCACTTTCCGGATGGCCTGATAATCGAATTAAATGATCGGCCATATAAACCAGTGAGGAACTTTCGTTTTCGAGATAATTTGGCAGCAAAGCCAGTATGCGATAATCTTTGATCGATCCATAAAACTTTTCAAATCCAGATATAAAGCTTTGTTCGTAAATAGATAAATCAGTAACAAAATGACGACTTCTTGTCATACCTGTTGTTCCGCTGCTAAAAAAAACCTTTTCGGGAGATTTGGATTTGCTAATTATTTGATGTGATTTAAAAAAATCTATTGGTAAAAATGGAATTTTATTTACCGAATTAATTTCTAACGGATCAATTTTAAGGTGATGCAAGTACTCTTTATAAACAGGATTTGATTGTGCCTGAAAACCAAAAATGGTAATACAAAGCGAATCAAATTCATCTTTGTTTTTAATTGAAAATATGCTTTTAATTAGTTCCTGCTGCATGATGCAAAATTAGATCAAACTTATTAAAATAAAAAAACTGCATTGTGCGATGCAGTTTTAATAATTAATTATCTATGAGGAACTAAAGTATTATGAAATGGTGGTCTTTCATCCACTCTTTTTCAACAAAATCATTGTATATATCAAAGCAGCCATTCATCTGAATAACCTGTTGTATCCATTTCTCGTTCATGATATAAATAGAATCTGTTTTTTCGAACAAAATGATGTTTTCATTTGATTGCTCCGAAATGGTTGGTTTTAATACAGGATTTGTAGTTGAGGCTTCGTTTTTTTCAACTTGCTTATTTTTTGTATCTGTTTTTTGATCGTTTTCTGCACGGGCCATTAGTTCAATTGGCTTACTGGTAAGTTTAAGAAATAAGTATTTGTAAGTGGTTTGCTGATTTTCGGAGTCACTTGCAAATTTTGAAGTGGTTGTAAGTAAAAATCCAAAAAGAAATAAAAAAGCACCGAAACCGGTTAAACATAAAAAAGTGATGAGTAATCGATATAACTTTTTCATACGATCGCTTATATTAATGTGAAAAAATCCCAACATCAATTATACCATATTTTGTAAACAACAGAAATACAGACTGTAAGAAACAAATTAGGAATTAAAATCTGAGAAAAAAAACGACCGGTTTTGTAACGATTGTGTACGAAAACGAACAAAAAAACCGGATTTTTATTCCGGTTTGTATGCATAAAATAAATTTTTTAATCTGATAGTTCCCACTCAAAACCATCCTTGGTATCTTTAATAACAACTCCTTTGGAGGTAAGTTCGTTTCTTATTTTATCTGATGTTGCAAAATCTTTGTTTTTCTTGGCTTCTAATCGAAGGTTTAAAATCAGATCAATTAAATCTTTAGTTAAATTGGATGAGTCTCCTGATTTTTCATTTTTAAGACCCAATACATCAAAGACAAAAATCTGAAAGAGTGATTTTAGTTTTTCCAGATCGGTTTTATTAATTTTTTCTTTACCATCATTTACAGAGTTAATGATTCGAACAGCATCAAACAAATTCGAAATTAATATTGGGCTATTAAAATCATCATTCATTGCTTTGTAGCAATTATCTTCCAGTTCGGTAATATTAACTGTCGATTCTGGTGATGGAGAAAGTTTCTCCAATGTTTCTCCAGCTTTCATCAGTTTGTAAAATCCTTTTTCAGCAGCCTGAAGAGCTTCGTTCGAGAAATCCAATGTGCTGCGGTAATGTGATTGTGCCATAAAAAAACGTACCACCATTGGCGAATATCCTTTGTCTAGCAGAGGATGACTTCCGGTAAATAACTCTTTAGGTAAAAATCCGTTTCCGGCACTTTTCGACATTCGTGTTCCGTTAACTGTTAACATATTGGTATGCATCCAGTATTTTGCAGGAGCGGTATTGCTGCAAGCCTGCGATTGTGCAATTTCGTTGGTGTGATGGGTTGCCTGTAAATCCATTCCTCCACCATGAATATCAAATTTTTCGCCCAAGTATTTTGTACTCATTGCCGAACATTCGATATGCCAGCCCGGAAAACCCCATCCCCAAGGCGATGGCCATTTCATCAATGTTTCGGGTTTGGCTTTTATCCATAATGCAAAATCAAGCCGACCTTTTTTTTCATCCTGACCGCTAAGTTCACGTGTGCCTTCGAGCAGTTCTTCAAGCTTTCGATTAGTTAGTTGTCCATAAGGGAAAACAGTATTGTACTTTTCTACATCAAAATAAACAGTTCCGTTTTTTTCGTATGCATACCCGTTATTTAAAATCTCTGTTATCATTTCAATCTGCTCAGATATAT
>JAVEZW010000180.1:0-7776 GCA_034002805.1 Bacteroidales bacterium
CAACAGGAGCATCTATTCTGGTTCCTGTGGGCGAGCAATCCAGAGGTCGGTTGCTCAACGTAATTGGCGAAGCAATTGATGGTATGAAGCCTCTCGATAAAAAAGGAGGATATCAGATTCATAATAAAGCACCAGAATACATTAATCTTACAACCGAAAAAGAAGTTTTATATACCGGAATTAAAGTAATTGATTTAATTGAGCCATATTCAAAAGGAGGTAAAATTGGTCTTTTTGGTGGTGCAGGCGTTGGAAAAACCGTATTAATCATGGAGATGATTAATAATATTGCTAAATCATATTCAGGAATAACTGTTTTTGCCGGTGTTGGCGAACGTACCCGCGAAGGGAATGATTTGTTGCGCGAAATGATCGAATCGGGTGTTGTTAAGTACGGCAAAGAGTTCGAAGAAAGCATGAAAGCCGGTAGTTGGGATTTAACAAAGATCGACCCTGAAGAAATAAAAAAATCACAGGCCAGCCTGGTGTTTGGTCAAATGAACGAGCCTCCCGGTGCAAGAGCTACTGTAGCATTAACAGGGCTTTCGCTTGCTGAGTCATTCAGAGATGGAGATAAAGATTCGGGAAAAGGAAATGATATTCTGTTTTTTATCGACAATATTTTTCGTTTTACACAAGCTGGTTCAGAGGTTTCAGCGCTGCTTGGTCGTATGCCTTCTGCTGTTGGATACCAACCAACGCTGGCAACAGAGATGGGGCAAATGCAGGAGCGAATTACATCAACTAAAAAGGGTTCTATTACTTCTGTTCAGGCAGTTTATGTTCCTGCCGATGACCTTACAGACCCTGCACCTGCTACAACGTTCTCGCACCTCGATGCTACAACGGTTTTAAGTCGTAAGATTTCGGAGCTAGGAATTTATCCTGCTGTTGATCCGCTTGATTCAACATCAAGGATTTTAACAGCAGAGGTTGTTGGTGATGAGCACTATAATACCGCACAACAAGTAAAAGAGATATTGCAAAGATATAAGGAACTACAGGATATTATTGCTATATTAGGAATGGACGAATTATCAGAAGAAGATAAATTGGTAGTTCATAGAGCCAGAAGAGTTCAGCGGTTTTTATCCCAACCATTCCATGTTGCAGAAGCATTTACAGGATTAAAAGGCGAGCTGGTTTCGATTGAGGATACAATAAAAGGTTTTAAGATGATTTTAAACGGAGAGGTGGATAAATATCCCGAAGCCGCATTTAACCTTGTAGGAACAATTGAACAGGCTATCGAAAAGGGAGAAAAAATGCTCTCTGAATCACAAAAATAACGATAAATAAAGCTTTTACAAATGTATCTCGAAATAATAACTCCGGATAAAAAGGTTTTTGCAGGTAAGGTAAATGTTATTCAAGTACCTGGGAGTAAAGGCTTGTTTGAGGTTCTGGAATATCACGCTCCGATAATCTCAACGCTGGAAAAAGGAAGAGTAAAAATTGTTGAAGGAAACACAGAGTCTTTTTTCCAGATACAAGGAGGCGTTATTGAAGTAAAAGATAATCATGTTATCATTCTGGCAGAAACAATTATTAAATAGATCATAAATAAATGCGGTATTGCATTACCATTCTTTTTGTTTGCCTTTTCTCCGGATTTATAAGCTCACAGGAGAAGATTACCTTTGTGGCCGAAGATGGATTATTGGTTACGGCCGATTTGTATAAGATAGATGCCAAAAAGCCATATGTGCTGCTATTTCATCAGGCAGGATTTAGCAGAGGAGAATATAAAGAAGCAATACCCAAGATTTTAAAGTTTGGTTATAATTGTTTGGCCGTTGACCTTCGTTCGGGAGGTGAGGTAAATTATATTCAAAATCACACCGCGTTATTAGCTACTGAAAAAGGATTTCCAATTGATTATTTGAGTTCACAAAAAGATATTTTAGCAGCCATTAAATGGGTGAGTGAACAAACACGAAAGCCTGTAATTCTTTTTGGCAGTTCTTTCTCTGCCTCATTGTGCCTTATTTTAGCAGAAAATAATCCAAATGTAAAAGCAGTTATAGCTTTCAGTCCGGGTGAGTTTTTTGTCGATCAGGTTGTAGTAAAAGACAAGCTTGCAGAGCTCAAGAAACCCGTTTTTGTGGCATCATCGAAAAGAGAAAATCCATATGTTACTGATTTGCTTAGCTTATCCCCATCAACAAATAAAATGATTTTTGCTCCCAGCGATGGTGCTGGCGAACATGGTTCTAAATCGCTTTGGAAAAGCAATCCCACAAATAATGAGTATTGGTTTGCCTTAACCATGTTTTTCAGTAAAATTAAATAGTTTTCAAATCTCATGCAAAAGGTTAAATTCTTAGTTATTCGCTTTAGTTCCATTGGCGATATAGTTCTTACCACACCTGTTGTCAGAAACTTAAAAAAACAGGTCGAAAACGCCGAAATACATTACCTTACAAAACCTCAGTTTAAAGTTTTACTCGAAAGCAATCCGTATATTGATAAAATCCATTTACTGAACAAGGCTTTTGGAAAAATGATTAGAGAACTAAAAGCGGAGCAATACGATTATATTATCGACCTTCACCATAACATTCGTACGTTTAGAGTTAGAAGCAATCTTAAACGACTATCTTTTTCTTTTAATAAGTTAAACTACGAAAAATGGTTACTAGTTAATTTCAAAATCAATAAACTTCCTGATACACATATAGTAGATCGCTATTTAAAAACACTTTCGTTGTTTGATGTTACTAATGATAACCAGGGATTAGATTTTTTTATATCACCAAAAGACGAAATTGACATATCTCTATTGCCTGAGCCATTTAGAAAGGGATATATTGCAGTTGTGATAGGAGCGTTTCATAATACCAAAAGGCTTACAAAAGAAAAAATAATCGAAATCTGTAAAAAAACGGAACGACCAATTATTTTATTGGGAGGTTCCGAAAACAAAGACGAAGCAGAAATAATAAAAAACGAGCTAGGTGATTTAGGTTACAATGCTAGTGGAGTTTACAACATTAATCAATCAGCCTCATTAGTGCGACAATGCAAAGTGATTTTAACACCAGACACAGGACTCATGCATATAGCTTCTGCGTTTAAAAAGAAAATTGTATCAGTTTGGGGAAATACTGTTCCCGAATTTGGGATGTATCCTTATTTGGCTCATCCTGATTCAATAATTTTTGAGATTAAAGGATTAAAATGTCGTCCTTGTACAAAAATTGGATATAAAGAATGCCCTAAAAAGCATTTTAAATGCATTAATGAATTAAATGCAGATGAAATAGCGAATAAGTTAAAAGAGTTGTTTTAAGAATTGATGCAAAAAAAATCCGGATAATTAATCCGGATTTTTTGTAGAAAATATATAACTTATTTTTTTACATTCTTCCCATCATATCCCCATTTCAGATACATTGCACCCCAGGTAAATCCAGCTCCAAATGTTGCAAGTATAATGTTATCGCCTTTTTTAAGTTGCGATTCCCACTCCCATAAACAAAGAGGAAGAGTTGCAGCGGTTGTGTTGCCGTATCTTTCTATATTAATCATTACCTGATCTTTGCTAATACCCATTCTGTTTGCTGTTGCTTCAATAATGCGCATATTGGCCTGATGAGGAACTAACCAATTTAGTTTTTCAGATGTAATGCCATTTCTTTCCATTATTTCAACGGCCACATCGGCCATTTTCGAAACAGCCCATTTAAAAACAGGTTGTCCTTCCTGGTAAATAAAGTGTTGTCTTGCATCAATTGTTTCGTGAGATGCAGGAGCAACAGATCCTCCGGCTTTCTGATGAAGATGAATTCTTCCCGCGCCATCTGATTGTAGTTTTACATCAACAATTCCAATATCCTCAGTTGTAGGTTCTAATAATATAGCACCGGCACCATCTCCAAATATTGGACAGGTTGATCGATCGGTGTAATCTACTATGGATGACATTTTTTCTGCGCCAACTACAATTACTTTTTTGCAATAGCCAGACTCAATATATTTTGATGCAGTAGTTAAGGCATATAGAAACCCAGAACATCCGGCATTTAAATCAAAACTAAATGCATTTTTAATTCCAGCCTTATCACTTATAATATTTGCAGTTGCCGGAAATTGATGATCGGGAGTAACTGTTGCACATATTAATAGGTCTATTTCATCAGGAGAAGTATTTGTTTTTCTAAGCAATTCCTTTACAGCGTTTGCTCCAACAAATGATGATCCTTCGCCTTTTTCTTTAATTATATGTCTTTCTTTAATACCAATGCGGGTCATTATCCATTCATCGGTAGTATCGACCATTTTACTTAATTCTTCGTTGGTAAGGATATATTCGGGTACGTATGCACCAATACCAGTTATTGTTGCTCGTATTTTTGTCATTTAAAAGCCTCCTTAATTTTTTCAGCAAGATTAGCTTCTGCAACGTGTTTGGTATGCAGAATCATATTTTTTATAGCTTTTTCTCGAGAGATTCCGTGACCAATTACAATGTTTTTGTTAACTCCAAGAATGGGTGTTCCACCATAATCCTCAAAATTGAGTTTATCAAAAAACTCATCCTTAAGTTTTCTTTTCCTAAATAAAACGTAGAAAGCTTCGGCTGTTTTGAGTATAATGTTACCAACAAACCCATCGCAAACAATTACATCGGCTTTGTTTTCTTCGAAAAGATTATTTCCTTCAACATTTCCAACAAAATTAAATTCTGTTGAATCTTTCATTAATTCATAAGTTGCCTTAGAGACCAGATTACCCTTTTCTTCTTCGGAACCTATATTCATAAGTGCAACTTTTGGGTTTTTAACATTATATACGTTTTCAGCGTAAATTGAACCTAAAATTGCATATTGGTAAAGAACATCTGGTTTTGCATCAGGATTAATACCAACATCAAGCATAATAGCAAAACTGCCATCAGGTCTGGGTATTGCAGCCGTTATTACTGGTCGAATAACGCCAGGAATTGATTTTACAGCATGCATTGCTCCAACAAGCATTGCGCCTGTATTCCCTGCGCTGGCAAAACCATCAAGCTGACCGGCTGCCAACATGAAAAATCCTTTGGTAATGCTCGAATCGGGCTTCTTAGAAAAAGCCTTTGCAGGATGATCTCCCATTTCGATCACCTCAGAAGCATGTACAATTTCGAAATTTGATGCAGGAACATTTTCCCGATTTAATATCTCATGGATTTTTTGTTCGTTACCGATTAAAACCAATCGGTCTGTCTGCGACAATTCCTTATGAGCTAAAATTGCTCCTAAAACTGCTGCTTCAGGAGCAAAATCACCACCCATGATATCTATTCCAATTCTCATATGGGTATTTTTAAGACTCAGAATTATGCTTTAGCTTCTTTTTCTACAGCTAATTGACCTTTATAATGACCACATTCTGGACATACTCTGTGGTAAAGATGTGTAGCACCGCAGTTTGAACAGGTTGCAACCGTTGGTATAACTGCTTTAATATGAGTTCTTCTTTTGTCTCTTCTTGTCTTCGATGTTTTTCTCTTTGGATGTGCCATTTCTTCTAATTATTATTGTTTTCCATTAATTTTTTTAACTCGTCCCACCTTGGATCAACATCCTCATCAGTTGGGCTATTTATTTCAAGTTCTTTTAACTTCTTTAACATTACCGGATTACACAAAGAGTTTCCTTTCTTATCAGTTGAGTGAACTCTTTTTAACGGTATGCTTAAACTTATATTTTCGTATAAGTATTGTGCAATATTAACTTCGTTTTCTTCAGGAGATAAACAGATAACATCGTCATCTAAATCTCCGTTTGTTGCAGAAAACTTTACAAAAAGTTTTCCGTTGTACTTTATCGGATAATCAAATTCGTCGAGACAACGATCACAGGTTGTTTCAACGGTTCCGTTTATTTTAATTGAAAACTCAAGCAGCTGTGGTTTTTTGTTTAAAACAACATGTGCCAGAAGGTTTCCTTTCTTTATTTCCGATAATTCAAAATTCTCAAAGAACAAATCCGTTATTTCAAATTCGAATTCGTGTAAACCATCGGTTAAACCCTGATAAGCAATACAATATTTATGCATATAGTCCACCTTGGCTCAAAAAATTACATCGTGCAAAAGTATAAATTATAATTTGAATAAAAAAAGAAAATTTAATTAAAGGTTATATTATTAAAGCATACCAAGAGCAATGTTTAGTAAATATGATAATTACAAATTGTTTAGCATAATAAAATTACTAAGCCTTTTTAAGAATTATCCGCATGGTTGTTCCTTTGTTTACCTCGGAGTGGAAAACGAAAATACGTCCCTTATGATATGATTCAATTATCCTTTTTGAAAGAGAAAGGCCTAATCCCCATCCTCTTTGTTTAGTAGTGTATCCGGGTTGAAAAATTGTTTTGAATTTTGATTTGGGTATTCCTTTTCCTTCGTCGGTAATATCAATAATTAAATGTTGAACTTGATCTTTTAAATTAATGGATATGTTGCCAGTTCCGCCCATAGAGTCAATAGCGTTTTTACAAATATTTTCTATTACCCACTCAAAAAGATGCACATTTAACGGAACAAGAAACTGATCGTTTTCGGAAAAATTAGATTTAATAACGATTTTTTCAGATGATCTAACTTTAACATAGTTAACTGCATCGATCAGAATTTTAATTATGTTTTCGTTTTTTAGTTTTGGTGCAGATCCAATTTTAGAAAACCGGTCGGTAATTTTTTCAAGACGGTGAATATCTTTTTCAAGTTCTGAAATCAATGTTTCATCTACATTTTTTAAACGAAGTAATTCCAGATTGGCTAATAGTGATGAGGTTGGAGTACCTAACTGATGGGCGGTTTCTTTCGACATACCAACCCATACCTGATTCTGCTCTGCTTTTCGCGAAGTACTAAAAGCGATATAGGATACAAAAAGAAACAACACAATAACACCTAGCTGAATTAATGGAAAATAAAACAATTGAGTTAACAAGGTAGATTCTTTAAAATAAATTAAGTTTTTATCTCCATCGAGCAGATTAATAACAAAAGGCTCATTGGCCGATTTCATTTTTAAAAGCTGCTTTTTAAGGTACACCGAATCATTTTCTCTTTTTGGATCTAAGTTTCTGCTCGAAATTATATTTCCATCCTTGTCAGTTAATATAACAGGAACAGTTTCGTTGTTTTTAAGCACCTCAATAATAAATGAATAGTCTGTTTCATCACTTTCAACCCCTGATAGTTGGCGTGTACCCAAAGCCCACAATTCAACTTTTTTGCGTTCTTCAACAGAAAGTTTTTTTACCAGATTATTTGTAATAAAAAAAGAAGCAACACCTATTAAGATGGCGAAAACCAATAATGCGATTTTCCAGGTTTGTTTTTTTGAATAAATATTCAATGGATTATTTTTTATTGGTTAAACTACAAAATTAACATTCCTAACTAATTGACAAGCAGAAAGCAATGCATTTATGCTGTTTTAATCGGTTGATACAGAGTCCTCATCAAATATTATCTGAAATTGCTGGTCGTTTTTTTCATCATTTTTAATCAATTCCTGATTATTAGTTGCCGGATTTTCCTCCCAATCAATTTTAAAGGATTTAGTTTTATTGTATTGTAAAGAGTCTTTTATCACAACTGAATCATCTTTAAACCAGCCAAACTCTTCGTTTAGGATTTTTTTAAGTTCCGATTTTTCGTTTTGTAATTCTATTTTTCTCGATTCGCGTGCTTGTTTGTAATCATAACTTATTTTATAATCATCGGGTGTGCCGGTAATTTTTAAAAAGACATTGGTTTTTCCTAATCCGTCAT
>JAVEZW010000181.1:0-7752 GCA_034002805.1 Bacteroidales bacterium
GCGGTTGTTTTTTCAGTGCTACCAACAAATAATTTTTTTTTAGGACGAACATGTTGTTCGAAAAAGTTGTAAACCATTTTAGGTTTAAACACCGATAAATAATGGAAAGTAATATGATTATAAAAATCTAATGATTCATTACCAAAGAGTTTCAATATGAAGTCTTCCATATCTTGGTTAAAACTATAATTTGCAAAAACACCATCTGACATTCCTTTTTCGTTAGGCATATTAATGGCAATTGCTTTAATGTAATTTGGATGCTGAATTGAGAGGGCTTCTGTCATTTCTTTAATTAGCTCAGGTGAACTAATTTGATTCCTTCTGCTTCTACCCATCATATCAAACACTTCGCCATCACCAAATCGAATAAAAAATACACGTTTATTGTTTTTTAATAATGACTCAACATAGGTAAAGGTTTCGTATATTGTTTTTGTATTGATTTTTTTCATAAAAAATAAGTGGAGTATTTTGTTTATAGAACATTGATTATACAAAATGAAAATTTAAAGAGACAATAACTTCGGTTATTTATTCTTAAGAATATTATAGTTTTTAAATGTGAATATTGTTTTATGTAAAATATAATTTTCGATAAAAGTTAACACCTGGTATTTAAATTTTTCGTGTTTAAATTTTTGTCGTTTTTTATTTCGGGTCTTTAGTTCATCAGCCCAATCAAAACTAAGGATTCGGTCTTTCATAACTGCAGGATGAGTGTCTTTAAATCTTCTGATTTTACTTACATCGCCATAATCGAACTCAATTTTACCCATTTTATCGGCTCCTTCTTTTCCACGATGGTTTCTGGCTAACGAAACCATTTTCTTTTTCATAATTAATGGTGAGCGAACCCATCCGTAGTGGTAAATATGAGCATCAACTTCTGCAACATTTAATTTATAAGTATCTTTCTGAACGCGGTAGTTTAATCCATCAAATTGCGGAATTCTTCGGAATGACTGAGCCGACTCCCAGCTATGAATCTGTGGATCGTTTTTTACCATTCTAATTTCATGCTTATACCAGCTGTGTGAGTAATGATAATGATTATAATCACCCCAGAAGTGATAATATTTAAACAACAATCCTTCGACTTCCTTATCTGATAACAATTCTTCACACTTTTTTCTAATAGAGGGAAAGTCTTTTTCATGTATAAGTTCATCGGCCTGAAGATAAAGCAACCAGTCGCCAGTACAATGCTCTTTTGCAATATCTGTCTGATGCGCATGCTCCATTCCTCTCGGATATTTTTCAATATCCCAAACAGTATCAATTATTTTAATCTTATCAGATTTAATTTCTTCGATAAGTTTTCTTGAGTTATCATCCTGATCACTATCACCTAAAACAACGATAAACTCATCAA
Organism: Bacteroidales bacterium; assembly: GCA_034002805.1. Classification (GTDB taxonomy): domain Bacteria; phylum Bacteroidota; class Bacteroidia; order Bacteroidales; family UBA12077; genus UBA12077. The sequence goes on from JAVEZW010000181.1 coordinate 1,376, forward strand.
CCAGAGGCAATGCAGAAAGGATAGATTCTTTTACTGGATATCCAAGCTTTTCAGCATTTTTCGACATGGTAAAACCGCTAATTTTCATCGGTATTAAAATTTTAATTTCTTGGCAAAGATATGAATTATCAAAAATAAGTAATTTATATTTGTTATAATTAAATTCACCCCTGCGAATGATACAAATAAGCGCCGTAATTATCACCTTAAACGAAGAAAGAAATATTAAGCGATGCCTAGAATCAATTAAAGATGTTGTTGATGAAATTGTTGTGATAGACTCTTATTCTACAGACAAGACAAAAGAAATTTGTGAATCGTACAATGCTCTTTTTATTGAAAATAAGTTTCTTGGTTATTCAAGACAAAAGAATTTTGGGATAAAAAAAGCGAAATATCAGTATATATTATCTCTTGATGCAGATGAAGAATTATCTGACAAATTAAAAAGGTCTATTTTAGCTGTAAAAAGCAACTGGAAATACGATGCCTACTCGTTTAACCGATTATCAAACTATTGTGGCAAATGGATAAAGTTTGGTGGATGGTATCCTGATCAGAAAATCCGGCTGTGGAATTCGAAAAAAGGAAATTGGGGCGGATTTAAAGTTCATGAGGAGCTTATTTTTAATAAAAGGGTAACAACAAAACACCTCAAAGGCGATCTGCTGCATTATACTTACTATAGTATCGATGAGCATGTTATTCAGACCAATAAATATTCTACCATTCTTGCCTCATCATATTATGATAATGGAAGATCAATAACCTTCTTGGGTATTTTGATAAGATCGATCTGGCGTTTTTTAAGAGATTATATTATTAAAGTCGGTTTTTTAAGCGGATTATCAGGATTAATAATTGCTGTAATTGCATCAACCGAAGTATTTTTAAAATACGTAAAGCTTAAAAAGCTTATTGCAAAACCTTTTCATCCCGATAATAGAAATATTTGTTTCCTTAACTCTAATAAAGTTTGGGGTGGTGGAGAGAAATGGACAATTGATATTGCTCTTCATCTGTCTAAGTTGGGATATAATGTATTGATCATTACCAATAAAAATTCTGATCTTTTTAATGAGGTTAGAAAACATGATTCAGAGCTCGAGCTCAAAAGTTTGACAGTAAAATCCTTTAGTTTTTTTAACTTTTATCGACGAAACCGGTTAAAAAGAATTCTTAAAGCGTTTAATACCGGAATTTTATTTCTAAATCTTTCGAACGATTTAAAATTCGGAGCGAATGCGGCTCATAAGCTTGGTGTTAATAAGATTGTTTACCGAAGAGCGATTCCTAAACCAATTGAACGAAGATGGTATTATAAGTATTTGCTTACTAATTGTATAAATACAGTTATTACCAACTCAGAACATTCGAAAAAAGGTATTTTGTTAAATTATTCTGATATTATAAAGGATGATTTTGTAAAAGTAATTTATAATGGTATCGAAATTAACAAACAAGGCGAAGGGTGTAAAAAACTCCCAGATGATAAGATAATTATTGGTTCGGCTGGCCGGTTGTCCAAAGAAAAAGGACATCATTATTTAGTTTTAATGGCGCAAAAACTAAAAGAAAAGGGAATTCCCTTTAAGGTAATAATTGCTGGCGAAGGTCCGCAAAGGAAAAAACTCGAAAATGACATCGAAAAATTTGGATTATCTGATGATTTCGAGTTAATTGGATTTGTTGAAGATATGAGAAAGTTCTACAATCAGATACATGTATTTGTTTTGCCCTCCATTTGGGAGGGATTCGGTTTTGTGTTGCTTGAGGCCATGAACTTTAAACTACCTGTAATTGCATTCGATACAGGAAGTTCGTCTGAAATAATTGAGAATCAAAAAAGTGGGTTTATTGTACCAGATTATAATGTAGATATTTTAACTGAAAAAATTATTGAATTATATAAAGATAAAGAGCTTCAAAAGCAGATGGGCGAAACCGGATATAAAATTCTTCAGGATAAATTTTCTGTTGAGCGCACCCTGAATGAGTTTATGAAAGTAATCGAAACATAATCTTTAGCCGATTAAAATAACAGATCAGTTGTTTTTATTGTTAGTGCACAGTTAAAATGTCCTTTTGGGCAGTTTTTAAAACCATGTAATCCGCAAGGTCTGCAATCAAGTTTTTCAGTTGTTTCAATTATCCTGCTGTTATCCGACAATGGCCCAAATCCAAACGATGGAATGGTTGAGCAGAAAATTACTGTTACAGGTGCATTCATTGCTGAAGCCATATGCATTGGAGCCGAATCATTTACATAATTCATTTTAGCATCAACTAATAATGCTGATGTTTGCAGAAAACTTAATTTTCCACACAAATTAATTAAATAGTTTCTTTTACTTAATGAAATGATTTCGTTGCAGGCATTTGCATCATCAGGCCCACCGATTAAATAAATCTGGTACACTTGATCGACTTGGTTGATCAATTCAACCCATTTTTCTTTAGGATATTGTTTTGTAAACCAAACCGAAGTAGGAGCAATACAAATATATGGTTGCGATTTATATTGAGAGGTAAGTTGAAAATCATTGTCGATTGGGTACAATTTAGGTTTGCAAAAGCTGGTATCAGTTATTTCCGAAATCAATTCAATATTTCGTTCAACCTCATGTTTCCCGCTTCCAATCTCGTGTTTTACTTTTTTAGTAAACAAAAAAGAGATAGGATTTTTATTAAACCCGATCTTGGTTTTACTTCCTGAGCAAGCAGTTATAATTCCGGTCGAGGCAAATCGCTGAAGATTAATCACATAATCATACTTGTTGACTCTGATTTGCTTAATTATTTGTATCAGATTCTTTTTTTTATTTTTTTTCTTATCCCAAATCAGCAGATTTGAAATAAACGGATGTTTTACCAATAAACCTTCGTTCCCTTTACGTAGCAAAAAATCTATTTGTGATTCGGGATAAAACTTATGCAGTTTTTCAATCAAAGGGGTTGCTAAAACAACATCACCAATAAAGGCTGTTTGTATAATTAAGAATCTTTTCATTGTTTAAACTACTATATCGTAATCTCTTAACGCATCATTTAGCGATGTTTTAAGATTTGTTGATTCTTTTCGTTTACCGATTATAAGTGCACATGGAACCTGGTAATCGCCAGCGTCGAATTTTTTAGTGTATGTGCCAGGTATAACTACCGATCTTGCAGGAATACGACCTTTAAACTCAACTGGCTTTGGTCCTGAAACATCAATAATTTTTGTTGATCTGGTTAAAACCACATTGGCTCCTAAAACGGCTTCCTGCTCCACATGAACACCTTCAACTACAATACATCTTGAACCAATAAAGCAATTATCCTCAATAATTACAGGTGATGCCTGAACAGGCTCCAGCACACCTCCAATACCTACACCTCCGCTCAGATGAACATTTTTACCAATTTGAGCACACGAGCCAACTGTAGCCCAGGTATCAACCATTGTTCCTGATCCAACATATGCACCAATGTTTACAAACGAAGGCATCATAATAACTCCTTTAGCAATATATGACCCATAACGAGCTATTGCTTGAGGCACAACTCGTACGCCTAATTCCTTATAACCCGATTTTAAATCAATTTTATCATTAAACTCAAAAGGGCCAACTTTCATTACTTTTGACTCTTTTATTGGAAAATACATGATCACCGCTTTTTTTACCCATTCATTCAGTATCCATCCCTGATCGGTTGGTTCAGCAACTCGAATTTGCCCTTTGTCAAGCATATCTATAACCGACTCGATAGCTTTGCGGGTAGTTCTTTTTTCAAGTAGAACCTTATTATCCCATGCTTTTTCTATTATTTCCTTTAATTCGATGGACATATTCGTTGGTTTTATGGTTTCATTTAATTTGGTGTAAAGATAACTAAAATACTTATCCATTATTTCTCATTAAATTTGTACACTTTTTATTGTTTTCGATGCGATTAAAAAATCATACAGAAAGTTAAAGATTGTTAAACCGATTTATACAGTTAAAACTCTGTTATATATTTACTCAATATTTATTTGATTAACATTGACAAATCGTTTTTTACTGGCAGGGTTGTTTATAGGGTTATTTCTTCTGAGGATTGATACAATCAGTTCGCAGAATGTTCAGGATACCTCAATATTGATTCATGGACAAGTTGTAACCGAAGACAACAGGCCTGTATCACTTGCTCATATAATAAACATTGATTACAAAACAGGCATAGCAACTGATACACTTGGATTTTTTAAGCTATGGGTAAAACCTACCAATACGCTGGTTGTTTCGGCTATTGGTTTTGAATTTACAGAGTTTTACATTCCTTATAATATTCCCGACACACAAATAATCATTAAAGTTAAGCGTAAAATATATGAGTTGCCCGAAGTTTCGATAACATATTTTGGATCTTACAAGGATTTTAAATACAAAGTTGTGAATCTTAAACTTAAAGATGAAAATAAAATTAATACGCAGGTTTTTAAAAATCTGCCAAAAGTTGAAAATCCTGTGCCTTACGAACCAACCTTGGGTAGCCCGATTTCGTTATTATATGATGCATTTAGCAAAGAAGGCAAGAGTCGTAGAAAATATATGGAGCTTAAAGCTGAAGAGCCGATTAAGCTAAAAGCCGACGCAAAATATAACAGAGAAATTGTTAAAAACCTAACCGAATTGGGTGGTACAGAGCTTGATGAATTTATGAAATCATGTAATTACAGTTATTCTTATATTTTAAGCCTGAGTGACTACGATTTGTATCGCGAAATAATCAGCAAATCAGAAGAATTTAAAAAAAGAAATAAAAAGCCGGATGATTTAAACTGAATCGTTAATTTTAGCAAAAATCCATAACTATGAATTCTAAAATCTACCCATCGATTGAAAATATAAAAGAAGCGCACAAAAGGATAGAATCGTTAATACACAGAACACCAGTACTTTCATCATCTTTAATAAACGGTATTTGTGGTTGCGAACTATTTTTTAAATGTGAAAATTTTCAACGGGTGGGAGCATTTAAATTTCGTGGTGCTACAAATGCAGTAAGGCTTTTAACCGATTCTGAAGCTGCAAAAGGAGTAACAACGCATTCATCGGGAAACCATGCTGCAGCTCTTAGCCTCGCAGCCAGACAGCGAGGTATTCCTGCTTATATCGTTATGCCTGAGAATGCCCCTGAAATTAAAAAAATAGCAGTGCAGTCGTATGGTGCCGAAATTACTTATTGTGAGCCTACACTCGAAGCAAGAGAAAGAACCCTCGAATTGGTTCAGCAAAAAACCGGGGCTAAATTTATTCATCCGTATAATAATTTTAATGTAATCTCTGGTCAGGGTACTGCAGCTATTGAGTTACTCGAAGAAACACCTTTTCTTAATGCTGTGATTGCTCCGGTTGGTGGAGGAGGATTATTGAGCGGAACAGCAATAGCTACAAAAGCGATTAACTCAACAATAAAAGTTTATGGCGCAGAGCCATTAAATGCCGATGATGCGTACCGGTCGTTTAAAAAGGGAGAAATAATTCCTTCTGTAAAACCCAATACTATTGCTGATGGATTATTGACCTCTCTCGGAACAATAACATTTCAGGCAATTACTAATAATGTCGATGATATTTTTACAACCAAAGAAGAAACAATAATTCTTGCAATGCGATTAGTATGGGAACGCATGAAAATAATTATAGAACCCTCTTCAGCTGTTCCTTTGGCTATTGTTATTGAAAATAAAGAGTTCTTTAAAGGTAAAAAGATTGGTATTATTTTTTCTGGAGGCAATGTTGATCTTAATAACTTGCCATTTAATTGAAAAGAACTAGTTTTTAAGAACATACCTTCCTGCAACCGGATAATGATCTGAAAGTTTAATTTTGGGTACAGCAAACTTAACACACTCAAAATCATCGCTAAAAAGGATAAAATCAATTCTAAATGAAGGGAAATTTCCGCGATAGGTGTTACCAATTCCTTTGCCCGACTTCATAAACGAATCGTTTAACTTGCTACTGAGTTTATTGTATGTGTAAGATACCGGGGTATCGTTAAAATCGCCACAAACGATTACCGGATGGGGCGATCGTCTAATATGGATCGATAATATCTCAGCCTGCGTTGCTCTTTTAATAAAAGCCTCTCTAAGCCTAATAATAATATCTTTAACCTCTCTGATCTTCGTTTTTTCGTCCAGGTTTTTACTATTATTTATAAAGGAGTAATTATTTTTATTGAACCGGATTGATTGCAGATGGTTGTTAAATATTCGCACAGTGTCTTTATTAATTATAACATCTGTATAAATACTCATATTCGAGGTGTTTCCAAAAGATATTGTTCCCCGGTTAATTATCTGATGTTTGCTATAAGTAGCTATACCATAATTTGTTTTGGAG
>JAVEZW010000182.1:0-7733 GCA_034002805.1 Bacteroidales bacterium
TATTTGTACACAGCCATGGAACGCATTGAACTGGCTGCAAACTTTTTTATTCCAATCCCGGGCCCAAAAATGATCTGGCAATTTGGTGAACTCGGATACGATTTCTCTATTAACCGCTGCCCCGATGAAACCATTAACGATGATTGCCGCGTATCGAACAAACCAATACGTTGGGATTATTTCGAAGATAAAGGGCGACAAAGGATATATTACGTTTACAAAGCGTTGAATGAATTAAAACAAAAATATGATGTTTTTCAAACCAGTAATTATACAATAACCCAATCGGGCAAGTTAAAATCAATTCATCTTATTGATGATGAAATGAATGTAGTTATTTTAGGCAATTTCGATATGGAGTCGAAAAATATAAATCCGAACTTCCCTACTACAGGTACATGGTACGAATTTTATTCGGGCGATTCGATAAATGTAACAGATACACAGGAAGAAATTTCGTTAAAACGTGGAGAATACAGACTTTATACTAATATCAAACTAACAACACCAAGCATTCCGGTTGGTATAGATGAAGAAATTGTAATTCAGCAGGACTTAACTGTTTATCCAAATCCTTCAACTGGGGTATATTATTTTAGTTTTAATGATGATTCTCAGAATCTACTATTTGAATTAAAAATTTACAATCTTACTGGTCAGTTGGTTTTAATAAAAAAGGATTATCAGGAGAGCAGAACAATAGAAATTGATTTATCAGCAATTGATAACGGACTCTATTTCTATGAGTTTACAACAGACAACAAACACTATACAGGTAAGATAATAAAATATTAAACGATTAGTTTTTTAGGGGTTAATTTTTAGGGATTACAAATGGTTAACAATGAAAATCGCCAGGTTTAAAGCCTGGTGATTGTTTTATTATCAGATTCGGAGTGCGATCATGTCTGAAACAATTAAAAACCACATCAAAAGTCACTGCGAACGAAGTGAAGCAGTCTATAACAATTGCCAGAAAGCTCTGTAGGAGCTCAATCTTTGTAGAAAACAGAATTAAAGAAGAAAAGCGCAGCAACCACAAAAATTAATAAAATTTCAGATGTATTTTGTTGCGTAATCGTTTAAAACCATCTAGAATTACCAACAATCATTAGCTTATTACTATTGCGCGTCAAGGAAACTTTGTGCCATCGAACAACAAAGTGCTGACGCGCTAAAGAAATTTAGATTAATTCTCTTAATTATTAATAACCATTAATGAATGGACTAAAGTCCATATTTCGTTTTAAACTTATAACCCCAGCCTTAAGGCTGGGGTTATAAAATCCTCATATTTTATGGGCTTTAGCCCATAATTTCGTTTTTCAGAATTTATTTCTTAAACACCATATATCCCCAAGGTTCAATGCTAAGTGTTGTTTCAAACGGTGTATTAGTAAACAAATCAGTAAAACCAGCCATATCAGATTCGTAATTTATTGTAAAATCAACCTTCTCGGCAGACAAGTTAAAAATAGAGACAACCTTATTTCCTTCTTTCTCTCGAACAAAAGCAAATATTTTATCATCAGCAGTTGTCTGTATTCTAACCAATTCGCCACCAAAATCACCATTCCACAAGGCTTGGTTTTCTTTTTTCAGTTTTAAAAGTGTTGTATAAAGCTCATCCAATTCGCAATTCACTGTCCAATCAATGGTGTCTTTATCAAAAAATCGCAATCGTTTATCCAAACATGCTTCCTGACCGCTATAAACCAAAGGCATTCCGGGCATTGTTACCGAGAGAACTGCAAATGTTTTAACAGCATCACCTAATCGTTCAAAAACAGTACCTTTCCAGGTATTTTCATCATGATTCGAAGTAAAATTCATGTGGTAGGCATGTTCAGGGTATTTCACTTTTTCAGCCTCGATAAGATTCACCAAATCACCAACTCCCTTTTTACCTTGAGCAATTTCATTCCACAAGAAATGCATATCCCATGCATAAGTCATATCGAAAGCAAAATCGTGCATTTCAGCTTCATTAGCTTCGGCCAGCATAAATACAGGCTTAATCTGATCAAGTTCATACCTTGCCTGATTCCAGAAGTCAATAGGAACCATTCCCGCAACATCACAACGATAGCCATCGATATTAAAATCGGTAACCCAATATTTTAGAGCATCAAGCATAAATTTACGCATCTCTGGATTATCGTAATTAAAATCAGCCACATCACTCCAATCAGCTATGGGTGCAATTATTTCACCTTTATCGTTTTTTGTGTAATAATCAGGATTGGATTTAATTTGTTCCGTATCCCACGATGAATGATTGGCAACCCAGTCCAGTATTACATACATTCCCAACTCATGAGCCTTCGCAACCAGATTTTTAAAATCTTCTTTAGTACCAAATTCAGGATTAACATCAAAATAATCTTTAACTGAGTAATAGCTTCCCAAAGATCCTTTTCTGTTTTCTATACCTATAGGATGAATGGGCATTAGCCAAAGAATATCAATACCCATTTCTTTTAACCGGGGCATGTGCTCAGTAAAAGCATTAAAAGTTCCTTCTGCAGTGTACTGCCTTATATTTACTTCGTAAATACTTGCATTTTTACTCCAATCAGGGTGCTGTACTGCTTTATATTCAATAGTTTTAGTTTCGGTCTTACATGAAGTAAGAAAAACTGCAATTAATAAACTGCTAATAAAGAAAATTCTACTGATTAGTTGAGTTGTTGTTTTCATGAATATTTTTTTTAATAGTTTTGCGAATTAAATTAACTCTAAATTGTGATAAATCAAGGCTTTTTAGTAATTTTACCTTTCTGTTTTCTATTTTTTTAAAGATAGAAAAAATATCTTAAATAATTGGCATGAAAGGCTTATAAATTAAAGAAAACAGAATAATTTCAAATGACAGAATTTTAAATTTAATAGATAAAAAATGAAACGTGTTTTAGTAGCGACTGCGGGTGGAGATTGTCCCGGACTTAATGCTGTAATTAGAGCAATTGTAAAAAGAGCTTCTCAGGAAAAAGATTGGGAGGTTATTGGTAGTATTCAGGCTTTTAATGGAATTTTATGGGAGCCTACAGAGATCAAAATTTTAGATGAAAAAGCGGTAGCAGGAATTCATTTCCAGGGTGGAACAATTATAGAAACAACAAATCGTGGAGGCCCATTTGCCTGGCCGGTAAAAAATAAAGATGGATCATGGAGTACGGTTGACAGATCGGAAGAGATGATTCGCAAACTCATGTACATGGGTGTTGATGCGGTAATTAATATCGGTGGCGATGGTTCACAGAGAATTTCACAAGCACTCTACGAAAAAGGATTAAATATTATCGGAGTTCCAAAAACTATTGATAACGACTTATCAGCGACAGACACAACCTTCGGTTTTCAAACTGCTGTGCAAATTGCAACTGATTCTGTTGATAAGCTGGTAACTACCGCTGCAAGCCATAACCGTGTTCAGATTCTCGAAGTTATGGGTCGTGACGCCGGATGGATTGCTTTAAATGCTGCAACAGCAGGGGGAGCAGAAATTTGCTTATTACCTGAAATTCCTTACGACATAAATAAAGTACTTGAAAAAATCAACTCTCGGTTTGTTCGCGATCGTGGATTTATTATCATTGTTGTTGCAGAAGGTGCAAGAGCTATTGGTAAAGATATGTCATCTGAAACAAGTGACGAGGTTGGTTATACAAATGCACGACTTTCAGGAGCAGCATCACGACTGGTTGAGGAACTTAAAGAAGCTGGTTGCAAGCACAGTATGCGCAAAACAGTTCTTGGACATATTCAACGTGGTGGAGTTCCTATTGCTTACGACAGAGTACTTGCTACCCAGTTTGGTGTTCATGCTTTCGAAATGGTATTAGCTGGTAAATTTGGTGAGATGGTTTCTTACCGTCATCCACATATCACTTCTGTTCCATTTAAGGATGCTATTACTGTTCCTAACTATGTTACCCTCGATACCGCTCTAATGCGCAATGCCAGAGGTGTTGGTATTAGTTTTGGTGATTAAGAAAACAAATAATACCTTGTAGCACTTATTATAAAAACGGCTTCTGAAATTCAGAAGCCGTTTCTGTTTTAAACTCCATATGGTTTTCTTATTTGTGTTATATGTCCACCGAAGGCCAATTTCAATTAGTTGAGAAACATTCACCCTCTGCCCTGCGGGCATCTCCCTCAAGGGAGAATATGTCTGACGTTGTCCTCCCTCGAGGGAGGTGGTCAAAGACCGGAGGGTGAAAAACAAGAAGCCTTAACTTATTGACATTTCCCCTCTGGCAAAGGGGAATATATCAAGGCAATAACATTTTTGAACAAACAAAAACGGCCTCTGAATTTCAGAAGCCGTTTTCTTTGTTTAATCATCCTTATTATAATCTAAAAACCATAATTAGATATTATCCCTACGAGAGTTTAAAACCCTCGTAGGGATTTAAATTCATTAATCTTTATTTAAAATACAATATGAGTATGGTTTTAATGTGATTTCCAATTCATCCTCTAAAAGTTGAAAATCACAATCCTGTACTGTAGTTAATTCTTTTATATTCAGGTAGTTTGGAAGCTTTATAATTAAAACTTCTGCTTGCTTAAATTTGTTAAAAGCAATGATGCTTACTTTATCGAAATACTTTCGGGCATAAACCATGGTATGATCATCGGAGTGCAGCAAAATAAGATCACCATATATTAATGCAAGGTTTTCTCTTCTTTCTTTAATAATTTGGGTGGTTTGATCTTTTACCATCTGCTCAAAAACCGATAAGCTATCAAATTTCATAGGTCGTCGATTGTCAGGATCACCAGCACCAGGCATTCCAATCTCATCACCATAATAAGTTACAGGTATTCCGGGGATAGTATGAATAAAGGCTGAAACTTGTAATAATTTGTAATAACCAATGGTATCAATAACCTGAATATCACGGCTCCAACCGGCCTCTTTATCATCCTCATCGAATTTTAACGCGCCACCTGCAAAGGATATAAATCGGGGCAGATCATGATTTCCTGTAATATTACCCATAAGAGAGTGACTGCCATAGTATTTATTGCTTTCTTTTAGAGATTGAATAAGCTTTGTAAACGACTCATTATCAGAAGCAATAATATTTCGCATATCGAAATACAGGTTAAAATCAAATTGCCCATCGAGTAAATCAGTACCTACGTAACTTCTTATGAGTTCGCGACTTCCAAATGTTTCGCCAATCTGAAAAACAAATTCATTTTTAGTATCATCACGTAATTTCTTTGTAAGTGTTCTCCAATAAGGCGTTGGAATATGTTTTGTTGCATCGTGACGAAACCCATCTATATTATAATTGGTTATCCAAAACATTGCCGAATCAGACATCATATCTTCCACCTCGGGTAAATCAAAATTTAATGATGGTAAAAACGTGTCAAACCAAGTGGTTAATCGATGTTCCTCCCAAATCCTGATGTTTTTTCGGCCATCTGGCAAGTCAAGCTGTGTAGCCCAATCAGGATTATCTATATAGTTTTTATTTTGCTGATGAACATGATTGGAAACATAATCGAGAATAATATTCATATCCTTTTCGTGAGTTGATGTAACCAAATCAGCCAAATCGTTGGAGTCTCCAAAACGATTATCAACAGTAGTCAATGTAACTGGCCAATATCCATGATATCCTGAATATTTACGATGAGGAGCAGGATATTCAACAAATCCATCTTTTGGGTTTTGCGTAATAGGCGAAAGCCAGATCATACTAACTCCCAAATCAGTAAAATATCCGTCATTAACTTTTTGAGTAATACCAGCCAAATCGCCACCCCAATAATTTGCTTTTTCATGTATTTCAGAATCAATTACAGGCTGATCTATTGTTGTGTCGCCATTATTAAACCGATCCACCAGCATAAAATAAAGTACCTGCGCATGCTTGTCGGTGCGTTTTAGCTGCGATGCATCCGAAACAACCTGGCCAAACTCAATAGGAACAAGCACATCGTTTGAATATCCAAAATTATTATTTGCCCAAATTCTTATATATGAGCGATTTAATTTTTTAGCATTTTTAGGAATATCAACTGTTATGATATTATTTTGGATAGTATAAGGCACAGAATAATTATTCCACAAACAAACTATTTTATCCGCCTCACCATTAATACCAATATCAATGGTTTTCTCAGTATAAGTCTTTGTATAAAGCCTTGGAGCGTTATCGGCAGGATCACTAATTACAAGAACAGAATTAAATCCACCAATATTATTACTTTCCTGTACACTATTTCCCGGGTCGAGTATCCATTTACCATCAACCACAACCTGATACTGATATCTGCCAGGTGATAATTTCAGTGTTTTTTTCCAAATGCCATTATCATTTGTCAACGTATCGTTTGGAGCCCATGAATTAAAGCTTCCGGCTAACTGAACCTGCTTATAGTTAATCCCTTTGGAGTCGAAAATAAATTCGTATTGAGCCATTTTTTGATACAGCAAAACAACTGAGTAAGCATATCCCTTAACCCAAATCTGGGCAACTTCAAGCGATGTGGTGCTCTCAATTGGCGTAACATACAACCATTTTTTATCATCAGAAAACTTATAGGTATAGTTCTTTAGAGAGATTGAATCAATATTTTCGACCTGCTTAAAAAACCCGTTCAAATAAATCTCTGCACCAGCATCAGTAACATAAACAGGAGCCGACACTTCGTACATTTCTGCAGTTTTAGGAACTTTCAGGTTTACTGATTTACTACATCCAAATAGAGAAATCAGGATAACGAATAATAAAAGATGATTTTTTTGCATAGTAGTTGATTTATGGGTTCAATTCAATAATCATAGCGCCTTTTGCCGGTAAAATAATTTTAGAAAGATCATTCAAAGTGGATTTCGAAATAATATCAAAACCTGTTTTATAATTTGATAAAATTTCTGCAAACCTATCGGTTGTAATAGTTTGTTCAGAACTATTATTGTTCAGAATTATCATTACGCAATCGGAATCAGAGTATCTGAAATAAACATAGATATTATTCTCAGGAATAAAATGCATTAGCTTGCCAGTATGAATTACCGGTTTTGTTTTACGCCAATCCAGAATGTTTTTATAGTAGTTGTAAATTTCATTTTGATCGGCTGTTCTGCCTTCGGAAGTAAAAGCATTCATCGAGTCATTAGGCCAGCCACCTGCAAAATCACTACGCATGATACCATGCGCTTCGTGCGCAAAACCTTCCATTAGCAGCTCAGTACCATAAAAAACAGATGGTATTCCACGTGTTGTTAATTGAAAAGCAATAGCCAGCTTGAGTTTATTGATATCCTTTTGAAATGATGAGTAAATTCTTGTAAGATCGTGATTATCGAGAAAGACAATGGTATTCATTGGATTATCGTATAAAAAATCCTGCGATAAAATATAATAAAGTCGCGAAACACCATTAGTCCATGTTTGCTCTTCGCTAAATGCATTTTCGATTGCATAATGTAGCGGAAAATCTGTTACAATAGGGATATTCGAATTATATCCGTCGAAATTAGTTTCGCTTTTCTGCCAGTAAGCGGTATGAGCTATTTCCTGAAGCCAGGCCTCTCCTATTATCGTGAAATTAGGATATTCGTTCTGAATTCTTTTAGCCCATTCGGCTACCATTAGCTTATCTGAGTAGGGTTGTGTATCAAGCCTGATGCCGTCTATCCCCGCATATTCGATCCACCAGATCGTATTTTGAATCAGATAATTAGCAAGAAATTTATTTTT
>JAVEZW010000183.1:0-7707 GCA_034002805.1 Bacteroidales bacterium
ATTTATTTGTACCATTTTAATTATGTTTTAAGTTTTAAATATATTCGTTTTAGTATTGGGAATATTGACAAATAAACAGACCTAAAGCTTAAAAACAGGGAGTGTAATATTACATACCTCCATCAACGAATTTGTCTGAGGATAGAAAAAATAATTTGCCAAACCATCCCTTAGTTATTGTCAGGTTTTGAATTATTTGTCTGATTATTTTTTTTCTAAAATAATATAATATCCATTAGCGGTTGTGAAAATAAAAAATGTAATACAAAGCAATATAAGTCTTAGCAACCAAAGTAGAATATTGCCACTTGCAGCTTCAATTATTTGTACAGTTCTATAACCATTTAAGTTTTCTTTTTCGATTGCTTTTGCCAATCGTTGCTTTGGAGAACTTCCAAAAATACCTAAAAGACCTCCCCATAAAGTAACATTAACAATTTTGTTGTGTTGTGACAAGCTTGTGTTTTGAACTTCGGTTGTTGTATGTGACATAATTTACAAGATTTAGTTATTAGTAAATAAAAACATTATTAAAAAATAAATTTAAATATGCCCTTCCTTAATTTTTTCAAAGGTAATATAGTAACCATTTGCCGGCGTGTAAATAAATAAGGTAAGAAAAAGAATAATTAGTCGTAGCAGCCAAAGTAGAATATTGCCACTTGCTGCTTCAATTATTTGAACAGTTCTAAAGCCGTTTAGATTTTCTTTTGCCATTGCCTTTGCGATTTTTTGTTTTGGAGTACTCGCAAAAAGACCTAAAAGGCCACCCCATAATGTAATAGTTACAACCTTATTATGTTTACCACTAACTTCTGAATGTACCAAATTCTCCATGATTTCATTTGTTTCATTCGGTTTCTTTACAAGAGTTATAACTCCAAATATGATTAAACCAATACTAACTATTACTGGGATAAAGCTAATTACCATATAACTCCAATCATAATGTAGATTTAATAAATTATAAATTAATAGTTTAAGTATTGTAGGAAAAATTAAATAGATGAATACACCCAATAATATTAATATTAATCCCTTTTTTTTATTCTCAGTCATAAAAAATAAATTTAAGAAACCCTACTCTTATGGCTTTTCGGTACCGCCCCATTTTTTTAAATGGTTACTGGACTCCATGCTTTTATAATTAAAATTTATTGTCAGTACTACCTAATTTTTGCGATGTGTTAAAAGCTGTTGGTTCTCTTGTCTGTGTAATACAGGTATGTTTTTGTTTTTAAACTTATCCATAACTAACAAGTTAATAGGAAAATCTATACACGAATCGATTTCGATTATGAAATTAATAAAAAAACAAAGTGAAAATATTCTTTTAATTATAAAGTTATTAACAAATAAACTTTTCAACTATAAGTAATCCAAAATATTATAAGGAAAATAGAATAGCCGGCGACAATTTATTTTGCCTGAAAAAATCAATTGCTCAGTCATTAATTTGTTAAAGTCTAAAGTTCAATAAATATTTAATATTAATGTTAATAACATTTTAAACCTAACATCTAATTCTTTGATAATTGCTGGAGAAACATTTTATAAATAATTTATATTTTTTCTCCTTGCGATTGTTCTTATATCAATTATCTCGCTTTTCAAATCTAAGGTACGGAGCTTCGTATCAACCTTTCTTTTCCTAATCGCCTAGCGATGAGATAGTTGTAGTGATTTGTCTTCAAACGTTAAAAGCGTGTCAGCAACAATGATGTAAGAAGGTAAAACCACAATAGGACACGCAAAAGCATGAATATTTATAGATTTCTACCTTACAGAGCCTTAAATAAAACCCATTAATAAGATTATTATTTGTGAATTTTTTCAATAAAAAATCCGGAAGCTTAAAGCCTCCGGATTATATTTTATTTAAGTTCTTTATATACTATTGTTGAACTTTTACTTCAATTTCAATTGTTCCTGTACCACCGGTTCCTGTAATTGCAACTACTTTCAATAATCCCTTTTTCGAAGCATTTTCTGAAGTAGCTGCTGTTTGGAATACAACAACATCACCAACTGCTAAATCATTAACTTTTTTAACTGTTCCCAGGGCTGAAGAAGCTGTAACAATTGCAGCATCATTTACTATAGCATCAAATTCTGTTGCAGTTAAAGTTGTTAATGCCATTAAAGTTTCATTTTTAGTTGACCAATTAGCGATTCCTGGATAAATATCTAAAGCGTCATTTGTGCTTGGAGCTGAAAGCGTTGCTAGAGCTGAAGCACCATACCAATAAACAAAATCAACTGCATCTGAGTTTGCTAATGCCTGAGAAGATGTCATTACCGATCCATCAACAGATGCAAATGAACTACCTTCAGTTGCATCATACGAACCAAGAATTTTATCTGTATAAGTATCAATTGGTCCTGAATTTGCAACAGCTGTAATTGTAATGTTCTTAGTAGCTGTTAAACCATCTTCGTCAGTTGCAATAAAAGTATATGTAGTTTCGCCAGTACCAGAAGAATTGAAAGATTGCATTGCTGTGTATATATCTTCATCAATATCTGTTTTAGGATAACCGATCCAATCTTGATTACCTACACGAATAGTAAACTGATCAAGATCAGCAGAGCCCTTAGTTACAGTCCATTTAAAAGTATACGTTGAATCAACTGAAACCTGAGTGTTTGCAGCTATATATTCGCCTCCAAAAAACTCAATAGTTGGTCCGGTTGCAAGTTCGTCATCTTCACAAGATGTAAATAAGCCTAGAGATAAAACTGCTAAGCCAATAAATAATAATTTAATTGTTTTCATGTTCTTAAATTTATTTAGTTAGTAAATAGGTTAGATTTCGAGTATAACGAAATTAATAAACTTTGACTAGATTAACAATAATTCTGCCAAATTGTTTGATTTTTTAAAAAACACTACATTCTTTAGATCAATAAAATTGAGCTTTATAGTAATAGATGAAAATAACCCCTTTTTGGTTGCGCATTAATACATTAATTAAGCCCGCCAAAGAAATAAGCATATTTTAGTTTTATAAATAACAATTTTTATAGAACTTCGTATACTATTTGCATAATTATTGTTTTGCCAGAATTATTAAATTAAAAATATACTATCATGAAACAGTTCTTTATAATCTTATTAACGCTTTTTACCTTAAGCAGTTGCGAGCTATTAGAAGATCTTCTTGAAGAAACAGATAACACATTAAGCACTTCAGAGATTGTTCAGGGTTTAAAAGAAGCGTTGGAAGCTGGAACCGATACTGCCTCAACAGAAATGTCGGCAAATAACGGGTATTATAAAGGAAGTCCATCACTGGCATTAATTCAATTACCTGATGAGATAGCTACCATTAGAACTAAGATTAACAGCAATTTTTTGGCCAGCCTGGCAAGCGAAACACTTGGTTTAGATGACAAATTTGACGATGTTATTCTTGCAGTAAACCGTGCTGCTGAAGATGCTGCTAAAGAAGTTGCTCCTATTTTTAAAGATGCTATTTTTAATTTAACTATCGCAGATGGATTTGACATTTTAAATGGTGTTGTACCTGGCATTACCAATACGAAATCAGCGGTTACAGAATTTGATTCAACTGCTGCCACTCAGTATTTAAAAATCCAGACATTTGCCAGCTTAACTAGTTTGTACGCTCCAAAAATAAACGCATCGCTCGATAAAGATCTTGTTTCGGGACAATCGGCTAACGAAATTTGGGCGAACCTAACATCTACATACAACACCTTACTTAGTATGTTAACCAGTTCAACAATCAGCGACCTTGGTTTGCCTTCCTCAATTAATTCAGATTTGGGAGAATTCTCCACCCAGGTAGCACTCGACGAATTGTTTTACAGAGTTGGCGAAGAAGAGAAAAAAATACGGAAAGATCCATATCAATGGGCTAGTTCGATTATTCAAAAGGTTTTTGGATATGTTTTTAATTAAATTTAATATATTGCATCTTATTCACCAATAAATCTAATCGTATGAAAACAACTTTTTTTTCGCTTGTGTTTCTTGTTTCATTATTTCTTTCACCAAACTTACAGGCACAGGATGCTGATAAATTTTTAGGTTACTGGTTAACCCAGGATGGTGATTCGCAGGTAAAAATATTTAAAGCTAAAGATGGCAAATATTATGGTGATATTAAATGGTTAAAAACTCCAAATGAGGTTGACGGGACACCCAAACTCGATAAAAATAATTCTGATGAAAAACTCAAAAAAAGAACCGTTCTTGGATTACAGATTTTAAAAGGATTTAGTTACGATACTAAAGATAAAGAATGGGTAGATGGAACAATCTACGATCCAAAGAATGGTAAAACATATAAATGCTTTATAAGATTTAAAGAAGGTGACGAAAACACCTTATTGGTTAAAGGGTTTATAGGTATTGCAGTTATCGGAAGAGAAGTGATTTGGGTTCGAGAAGAAAAATTGAGAGAATAATATTTAAATTACAAATATAGAGGCTGTATTAAAAGCCTCTTTTTTTATCCCGCTTCGACACTCTTCGACATGCTCAGAGTGACATTTCTCAGGTTGACTTATTGATAGTTAAGTTGTTGTCATTTTGAGCCTGTCGAAAAATAGACAACTACCTTCCTTTCGAAATAAACACTTTTATTTTTGTTATGGATAAAAACAACATCATTTTACAAACTACTGAATTTGTAAAAGACAAACTAAAGAATGACAGTTCGGGTCACGATTGGTGGCATATTTACAGAGTTCTAACGCTGTCAAGGAAATTACAAAAAACTGAAGGTGGCGATTTATTTATTATTGAACTGGCAGCACTGTTACATGATGTAGCTGACTGGAAATTTAATACGAATGAAAACTCCGGACTTAAAATAGTTTCAGACTGGCTCGAAACACAACGTGTTAATTCAGAGACAATTAAATCAGTTTTGTACATTATTGAGCACATTTCATATAAAGGCGAAGGAGAAGCATATGAAATGAAAACCATTGAGGGAAAAATTGTACAGGATGCTGATCGGCTCGATGCGATTGGAGCAATTGGTATTGCGCGTACATTTGCCTTTGGGGGATATAAAGGAAACGAAATGCATCATCCAGATATAAAACCATTAGCAAATATGAAATTTGAGGAGTATAAAAAAACAAATGGGACAACCATAAATCATTTTTACGAAAAACTCCTATTACTAAAAGACAGGATGAACACAAAAACTGCTCAAGAATTGGCAAATTCGCGGCATGAGTTTATGCAACATTATCTTGAAAAATTTTACAGAGAATGGGAAGGACTTGAATAAGCAACAATCTGAGATCAAAATTAAAATGTCCATAAGAAAATGTCATTGTGTCCATTTGTGTCTTCGAGTCTTTGTGGTAAAGAGAATCCAGCCATAAAGGCACTAAGACGCCAAGATTACACAAACGTATTTTAATAACAACAATTTTCGTTACTTTTTTAAAATGAAAACTTACTTCAAATACATAAATGATTTTTTTGGATTATTTTTTCCTGAATTATGTGTTGCTTGCAATACCCACCTTTTAAATCAAGAAAAACTGCTTTGTACAAAATGTCAATATAATATTCCTAGAACTAATTTTCATACCGATCCCGGAAATCCTGTGGCACAACTTTTTTGGGGAAGAGCAAAAATTGAACACGCATCAGCTTATTTTTACTTTAACAAAGGAACCATCTACCAGGAAATGATGCATCATTTTAAATACCATGGTAAAAAAGAAATAGGTTTTGTGCTGGGAAAAGATTTTGGGCTACAACTAAAAGACAGCCCATTTAACGAGATAGATATTGTTGTTCCTGTACCCTTGCATCCAAAAAAATTTAAAAAAAGAGGGTACAATCAAAGCGACCTCATTGCAAACGGATTAGCTTTTTCACTAGAAAAGCCTGTTGATACATACAACCTTTACAGAACAGTTGCTACCTCAACACAAACCCGGAAATCGCGATTTGCACGATGGCAGAATGTTGAAAATATTTTTAGTATTAAAGATCCTTCCCTATTTGAAGGCAAGCACATTTTGCTGGTTGATGATGTGGTAACTACAGGTTCAACTTTCGAAGCCTGTGCAAATACAATATTAGAGATAAAAGGAACAAAAGTAAGTATTGTAGCTCTTGCTGTGGCTTAATTTAGTTAAACTTATATCATATTTTACTTATGTGAGCCCCAACGCTTGGAATCAATTTCAAATCCGGCTAAATCCAATATTCTATTAACAACTGTATTAACAAGCTCTTCAATAGATTCTGGTTTAGTATAAAACGATGGCGTTGCTGGACAAACAATCCCTCCAGCTTCGGTAATCAATTTCATATTATTGATATGAATAAGACTATAGGGCAGTTCGCGAGGAACCAAAATTAACTTTTTTCGTTCTTTAAGCATTACATCAGCTGCACGCGTAATTAAATCATCGGAAGTTCCGTTGGCAATACGCCCCAGAGTACCCATTGAACATGGGCAAATAATCATGGTATCATACTGTGCTGATCCAGAAGCAAAGGGAGCATAAAAGTCGTTTTTTGTATAATAACTAAATGGATAATCGCGGTAAGAATGATTTCCTAACTCATACGCCCATATTTCTTCGGCATTTTTTGACAATACAATTCCGACCTCCTGCAGTTGATCTTTTATATGTACTAATTTATCGAAAAGTAATTTGGCATAAACCGATCCACTGGCTCCTGTTACTGCAACAACAAGTTTTTGCTTTTTCATCATTCTCTAAAATCAGCTAATTGATAATAAATAGTTACAGTTAAAACACTGTTGTATTGCCCTTTGTTCAAGTACCAGGTTTGCTCTCCTGGGTGATCTCTTACAGGCAATATCGAATAATTATAACGGATATTAACCGAAAGTTGTTTCCACAATTGATATTCTAATCCCGCTAATCCCGAAAATTCTATTTTTTTAAAGGATGGATCGGCAGGCAAATCACCATATCCATCTTTATCTTCGGTAGATTTTTGCAGATACCCAATAGCAATACCGAGATCAGCTGTTAACTTTGGATAAATGGTATATTTTAAAAATAGCGGAAGCTCAATATAATTCAACTTCGATTTGTAGAACACTTCGGGATCTTTACTATCAGACTGGCTTCCTTTCTGAACATATCGTAACTCCATTTGAAGATCGAGTTTTTTATTTATTTTGGTAGTTGTGAAAATTCCAGCTGCAATCCCAGCTTTATTAAATCCTCCAAAAGAATCGCCATCGAGCTGCGACATAGATAAACCAGCTAAAAACCCTCCACCAAAACGCTGAGCAGCAGCAAATTCCGAAATTAATCCAATTAATACTAGTAACAAAATCTTTTTCATAAAAATCAATTATTTAGATTTAAAGGTAATAAAATTAACATAGCTTGTTCTAAAAAATTACCGTTGTGTTGATTAAATAATTGCATAAATTAGTTGTATTTAACTGTTTTTCACAAACCTTAACAAAATTATTTCGTATATTTAGGTATAAATTTTGTTATATTTGATAAAAGTTCAAGAGGAATGCACAAATATTTACTTCTCATATTATTTGTTTTACTTACAGCAGTGGCTTTGGGGCAAGAACCTATTCAAAAAACCCAATCTACGGATTCTCTTGTTGCTAAATTGCAATCAGCACAGGAGCTAAAAGTTTATCCGAATCCGGTTACCGATTATTTTTATTTTGATTACAGCACTTCTTCTTCGACTAATATTAA
>JAVEZW010000184.1:0-7652 GCA_034002805.1 Bacteroidales bacterium
AAATACATTTTTAGCAAAACCGGTTTCTCAAAAAGAATCCGGTTTTTTTATAAACAAACCCAGATCAAATATTGTTATTGATGTATTATTTAATCTGCCAATTATAAAAAATCAAAATACAAAAATTTAAACCAATGGAACTTAAACATGCTATTGAAAACAGAACAAGTATCAGAACCTTTTTAAATGATCCTGTTCCGGCAAATGATTTAAAAGAGCTGGTTCGGAGAGCAGGCCTGGCTCCCAGTGTTAATAATTACCAACCTTGGATGTTTTATGCAATAACAAAAAAGACAATAATTAACAAAATGGCCGAAAAGGTTGCAGAAAAAATAAAAGAAATTCCAATTAACAAATCAATAGCTGCCAAAAATGTGTTATCACAGGTTGAGTGGTTTGCTACTTTTTTCGAAAATGCGCCGGCGGTTATAGCTGTTACCATGGAAGATTATGAAACAGTTCTTGAAAAAGGAGTTACAATGACTCATGAGGAAATTAATAAAATGCGCAATTATCCAAACCTGCAAAGTGCCGGTGCCGCAATTCAGAATATATTACTTTCAGCCGCTGAAATGAACTATGGAGCATGCTGGCTAAGTGCTCCAATGATTGCAAAATCTGAACTTGAAAAAATTATCGGAATACAACAACCATTTAATTTAATTGCTTTTGTAGCTATAGGTAAACCAGCAAAAACTACTCAAGTAAAAACAAAAAAGAACGTTGATGAAATTCTTAAACTGATAGAATAACCATGAGTTTTAAGATTTATCATAATGCCAAATGCCAGAAAAGCAGAAAAGGCCTGCAGTATTTAAAAGATCATAATGCAGATTTTGAGATAATTGATTATTTAAAATCCAACCCTTTTCTGAAATCAGCTTGAAGGATCTTGTCCAAAAATTGAATATTAAACCCTCTGAGCTTATTAGAAAACAAGAATCGGAATACAAACAGAACTATAAAGGTAAAGATCTTACTGATGATCAATGGGTGCATATTCTGGTTCAAAATCCAAAATTAATCCGAAGACCAATAATTGTTAAGGGAAATAAAGCGATTATTGGAGATGTGATAGAAAATATTGACCGCTTATTATAAATTTTGTATCTTTTGATTTCTTTAAAATTGATTACTCATAAAAAAGAAATCATATGGCAACTCCAGAATTTAATTACCAAAATCCATTTCCTATTGGAAAAGATGATGCTGACTACTATCTACTAACAAAAGATCATATATCCATTTCTACTTTTGAGGGAAAACCTATTATAAAAGTTGACCCCGAAGCTTTAACCATAATTGCCAGGACAGCGTTGCATGACACTTCGTTTTTTCTTCGTACCGAACATGTAAAACAGGTAGCGGCAATACTTAATGATAATGAAGCCAGCGAAAACGATAAGTTCGTTGCACTAACCCTTTTACGTAATGCTGAAATATCGGCAAAAGGAGAATTGCCTTTTTGCCAGGATACAGGGACTGCTACCATTGTGGCAAAAAAAGGACAACTAATCTGGACAGGCGGAAATGACGAGAAAGCTATCTCAAAAGGTGTTTATAAAGTTTATACCGAAGAAAACCTGCGTTATTCTCAAACCATTCCCCTTGATATGTATAAGGAAAAAAATTCAGGTACCAACTTGCCTGCACAAATTGATATTTATGCAAGTGATGGTGATGAATACAAGTTTTTATTTATTGCCAAAGGTGGAGGGTCAGCCAATAAAACAACTCTTTATCAGGAAACAAAAGCATTACTCACTCCCGAAAAGCTTGAGAAATTTTTAATTGAGAAATTAAAATCACTAGGAACAGCTGCATGTCCACCCTACCATGTGGCATTTGTTATCGGAGGCACTTCGGCCGAATCGGTTTTAAAAACTGTTAAACTGGCATCAGCTAAATATTTAGATAACCTTCCAACACAAGGAAACGAAGGAGGGCAAGCATTTCGTGATATTGATCTGGAAAAGCGAATTCTGGAAGCATCTTATAAATTAGGTATTGGTGCTCAGTTTGGAGGTAAATATTTTGCGTTGGATATTCGTATTATCCGTTTGCCAAGACATGGTGCCTCGTGCCCGGTAGGGATGGGCGTTTCATGTGCTGCCGACCGTAATATTAAAGCTAAAATTAATAAAGACGGGTTATGGATTGAAAAAATGGAAAACAATCCAGGTAGATTTATTCCTGACAAATATAGGAATACAGAAGAATCTGGTGGTGTTAAAATTGATCTTAACCAGCCAATGAAAAATATTTTAGCGGAAATTTCGAAACATAGCGTAGGCACACGATTATCTCTTAACGGGACCATAATTGTTGGTCGCGATATAGCACATGCAAAGCTTAAAGAGAGAATAGATAAAGGCGAAGGGTTACCACAATATATAAAAGATCATCCGATTTATTATGCAGGTCCGGCAAAAACACCAAAAGGAATGCCTGCAGGATCATTCGGACCAACTACTGCAGGTCGGATGGATTCGTATGTCGATCAATTCCAAAGCCTTGGTGGAAGCATGATTATGATCGCTAAAGGAAACCGAAGTCAGGCCGTTACAGACGCCTGTAAAAAATATGGAGGATTTTATTTGGGTAGTATTGGTGGTCCTGCTGCTGTTCTTGCAAAAGATAATATTACTAAGGTTGAACTGTTGGAATATCCTGAACTTGGAATGGAAGCAATTTATAAAATCGAAGTAAAAGATTTTCCGGCATTTATCTTGGTTGATGATAAAGGAAATGACTTTTACAGGATGATGGTATAGATAGAACCTAAATACTTACTAAAAAATAAATAAATAAAATGAAAAGGAATATTATATTAATTCTTTCTATTTGTCTTTTTGCATTACAATATAGTTGTCAGGATGAAAACGAAAATAATAAACCTACATGTACAATAAGTTTTCCTCTTGAAAATACTGATATAATGAAAGGCCAAATAGTTACTATTACAGTAGATGCTGATGATAAAGATGGTAATTTAAAAGAAGTCAGGTTTTATGTTGATAATTCAGGAGTAAGCTCAATAACTACGTTCCCATATAAGTATGAATGGAACACTAGTGATGTTGATCTAGGAAACCATTTTTTAAAAGCAGAAGCAATAGACGAAAAAAATTCAAAAACAGAGCATATCATTAATGTTAATGTAATTGATAATATGATAAATGCTGAATTTACTGCCGATAAAACTACACACCTGTTGGGCGATACTATTAATTTTATTGATCTTTCAACAAGTTTCCCAACAAATTGGGAATGGGACTTTGGAGATGGGAATACAAGTAATGAACAAAATCCTAAACACGTTTATGTTAATGCTGGAAAATATTCTGTTAAACTTACTGCTTATAATAACTTTACTAGTGATACTATTTTAAAAATTGATTATATTACTGTTCAAACTTTAGCAATATTATCAAATACAATAATATATTCAATTACTAATTCTTCCTTTTTTATAAGTTCAAATATAATATCAGATGGTTACTCAGAAATAATTGAAAAAGGATTTTATTATGGAATATCAAGCGATCCTGTTAATTATGGAATTAAAATTCAAGTTGTAACTCAAGATAAAATTTTTGGTACAGAAATAAAGGAACTTACAAATAATACGACATATTATTTTTGTTCTTATACAAAAAATTCAGTTGGTACAACTTACAGTAATATAAATAATATTATAACTCTAGAGAATTCTGTAGTTACAGACTATGATGGTAATGATTATAAAATAGTTAAAATTGGGAATCAAATTTGGATGGCAGAAAACTTAAAATCAACACATTATGCTGACGGAGAAGTAATTCCGTTAGTAGAAGATAGTGTAATTTGGTCAAATTTAGATTCAAATGAAAAAGCTTATTGTTTCTATGGAAATTCTACTTCTAATGCAAACATTTTTGGTGCATTATATAATTGGGAAGCTACAATGAATGGATCTAATTCCAGCAACTCTAATCCAAGTGGTGTACAAGGTATTTGCCCTGTTAGTTGGCATTTACCAAGTAATAATGAATGGGTTGAATTAATCAATTATTTAGGTGGTGAAAACATTGCAGGTGGAAAATTAAAAGAAATTGGTTTAATCCATTGGGATAATCCTAATTCTGGAGCATCAAACGAAAGTGGTTTTACTGCACTACCAAGCGGTAGAAGAAGTTATAATGGGGAATTTGATAATTTAGGTTCTTGGGCTTACTATTGGACTTCTTATGAATTATATGATGAGATGCCTAATATTACCAAATTACGTTCTGATAGTTATTATGTTTATTATGGGGAAGCAATGAAGAATTTTTCCTTTTCGGTTAGGTGCATAAAGGATTAACCTTTGAGAATGATCTTGAAAATTTTTGTGATTTCAGAATCAGATGATATATAAAAATATTGCCTTTTTATTTGGGTCTGGTGTGTCAAAATATTCTGGATTAAAGAATGTAAATGAAATTACAGACGCAGTTTTATCTACAAAAAAAGTAGCTAGAAATGGGGATCTTAATTATTATTTTTATGATTATATAACCGACTGTAATTCTGTAAGATCTATTCAAAAATTTCTTTTTTATCTAAAGGATATTATTGATGAATATCATAATCGTTTAAAAATCCCTTACGAAACCAATTATGAAGAATTATATTACTTGTTATATCAGATTGAAAAAAGTGAAGAAAAAGAATATGAAAATCCAGCCATTTATCCGCTTATAAAAAATATAGAATTAATTTTCAAAGATGAAATTTCATTTCATGATAACGATTTAGAAAGATATGTAAGAGAATCTAAAAGATATATACATTATATTGTTTATCATCTTTTACAAAAATCAAATGGAAAGCTAGATCAATTTAATATTATAAGCAAAGTTCAAGAGTTTGCAATGCAAATTGATATCTTTTCTCTAAATCATGATATATTATTAGAAACATATTTTGAGAATAACTCAATTTCTTTTAATTATGGATTTGAACCAGACGAGTCAATTTGTGTATTCAATGTTGAATTGTTTGAAAAGAAAAATAGTATTAATTTATATAAACTGCATGGTTCATTAGATTGGTTCAGATTTCAAAATCAAAAAGAAAGTAATATTTATCGTGTTCCACTAAATTATAATCTCCAAATCGATAGGTACAATACATTAGACAATAGATTGCAAACTACAAATGGAATACCTATGTTTCTTATAGGAACATTTAATAAAATGTTAAATTATTTAGGTGATATATATGAAATACTATTTGATATTTTTAAAAAGCAAATATTAAATTCAGATTTATTAATAATTTCTGGTTATGGCTTTAATGATAAAGGAATCAATGCCAGAATTTCTCATTTTATAAAACAACCTAATAAAAAAATTGTCATTGTGCATCCTAACATAAATGAATTAAGTAAAAATGCTCGTGGTAATTATTATATTAATATTTTAAATAATCCTAAAGTTAATTTCATAGAAAAAAAGTTTGAAGAAGTATTACGCAGTGATCTTTTAAAAGATTGTAAGTAGATTTTTAAATAGGTCTCTTAATTCACTCCTGTAGACTAAAATAGTTATGATTATTCCAATAAAAGCTAATATTAGTATCCACTTGTTCAATT
Organism: Bacteroidales bacterium; assembly: GCA_034002805.1. Lineage (GTDB taxonomy): Bacteria > Bacteroidota > Bacteroidia > Bacteroidales > UBA12077 > UBA12077. Next base: position 5,618 of record JAVEZW010000184.1, read on the forward strand.
TTAAATTCTTTAGATTAAAATTCATTATTGAATTAAACCTATAAGTATCTATATTCTCTCTTTCGTTAGATTTAGATAGATATTCGGTGCTTTTTAGATAAAATTCATTTTTCGTCTTTTCGTTTTCATTTTTCTCTTCTTCATCTTTATAGAATTTTTCAAAAGATTGAAATTCTCTTCCTTTCTTTGTAAGTTCGTACCTTTTTCTGGCTGTTTTAGCTAGCCTTAATAAATCACAGTCAAGTAAATAACCTATTAACTCATCGCTGATTTTAGCATTGTTTATATCCTCAATTGTGAACTTATACTTTAGATCAAAGCAAATTTCCTGAATTGTAAGTTTGGATTTCTTTTTTAAATCTTTAATAATTGCCTCTCCTATTTTCTTTTGTAAATCTGTCATTTTTATAAAGTATTGTTTATTAATACAAAGATAAGACAAATAGATGCATGCATTTAGCAGGAAAACCTAGTAAATCAAGCGTTCTCGCTTGTGCTATTATTATACAAATTAATCAGGTTTAATAACCTCCCAATAACCTGTTTTTGGTTTTCCTATTCTTTTAAGTATTCCTTTTTCTTTAAGTTTGTTCAGGTTATTTTCAATAGCTGTAGTGCTAACTTCTACTTTCTCCGATAATTTGGTTATGGATATGTTTTTATCTAAAAAAATCAGTTCTAAAATTTTCAATTCAGTATCGCCCAACTTATCACCCAACCTATCACCCAACTTATTACCCAACTTATTATAAATTTCTTCCCCTTTTTCGGCAATTAGTCTTTTAAATAGAATGGTAAAAAAACCAGTAAATTCATACTGTGGCTCTTGTAATCCTGCTTTTAAAACTTCTTGTTTCATTCGGTTAATACCTGTTCCAAGTTTTTCAATAAAACGAGCACGTTGAAAAAGATTTGCAATCAAAGGATTTCGTCTGACACTTTTTTTCCCAAAATCCTTTGGTTCAAGACCTTTGGGCAAACCACCGGGATTAGAGATTTCTACCCTGTCATCGAAAATCTCAATCATTACATTAGCGCCATCTTCAAAATAATTTCGGTGAGTAACTGCGTTTATTACAGCTTCACGTAATGCAATTTCGGGTATTTCAAGAATATCTTGTCGTTGTATACTCTCAATTTTATAGCTTACATTCAGGTGTTTAGTTAAGAAAATAATAGCTTCATTAATGGTGTTTATAAAATCAGCATTAATATCCTTTCGGTCGAGTATATGTATTTTCTCTGTTCCTTTATACAAAACACAGGTAACAATACATTGGTTAATATAATCACCCGGTTTTTCGGTAAAAAACAATATTCCGGCATTATTAAAATAAAGATTGTCTTTGTTTAAAACATTCAGATTTCTTAAAATATCTTCATCTTCCATAATTTGCGGAATATTGGCAATCTTAAGAAAGGTTTTTAATAATTCGGGCTTAAAAATCTTTTTATAATCTGTTTTGACTTTTGTTTGTTCGTCGAATTTAATTCTTCCTTCTTGTTGTACAAAATTGACAATTTGCTCGGTATCCATCTTCTGAGAATTGGCTCCACTACGCATGTAGAAACCTTTGTTGCAACGATAGGGTTTTTCTGTGCCTTCGGGAACATGAATAATCAAAATATTTTGAAATGTTTCAAGTCTGAGATCAATTCGTGGGTCGCAATCATTAGCAATTGTCTGAATGCGTGATTTTAATTCGTTATTTATGGAAACACCTTTAACTTTACATTCATCATCAATTCCAATAAGAATTCTACCACCAGAAGAATTAGCAAAAGCAACCATTTCTTTGGACAAATCAGAATTTACATTTTCTTTGAATTCTAATTGGTATCCTTCACCTTCATGCAATATGGTTTCTAATTCTGCTTGTGTCATTTGGAGAGTATAATTAGTAAATGAAACTCAAAGATATTTTAAACTTTTTTAATCGACAATTTTTAATCGATAAGGATGATGTAAAAACATAGTTTTCAAACCTAATTCAATTAAATTTGTTTAATCTAATAAAAACACTATGTTCAGAAC
>JAVEZW010000185.1:0-7625 GCA_034002805.1 Bacteroidales bacterium
TCAATATGAAAATTAACAATCCGGCTTTAACCGGACAAATTTTGGTATCGTGTGCCCGTGCAACTATGAAAGCACGTCCGGGAGCGTATACCATGATTGAAATACCGGTAATCGATATGCTGGTTGGTGAAAAGGAAGACTTGATTAAAAGACTGGTATAATCCTTCAAGACATTATCAAAGTTTCAACATTGCAAACCCCTCTTTCCACTTCAAAAGAGCCGTTATAAGCAGTTAATACGGCAGAATCTGCTGCGGGCGCATTTCTATTTATCGTTTCACGACAGGAAATACGCCCGCAAACAGCCAATGCCAATTGCCTCATCTTTAGGTTCAGGCTCAAAGATTAAAAATTGTAAAAACCAAAAGATAGGGTAAATAATATTTTCTCAAATAAAAAGTTATTTTTAACTTTGCCAGCGATTTCAAAGAGTATTATTGCGAATGCGAATTCGATTTTTGAGATACGTTTTTTTACAAATACATTTTAACTTCTTTTCCCATTGGCTACGAATTTTACAGTTTGCTTACAAGCTTACCCCTTACACTTATGGGATAAATACATTAAAATTGTAGGACTACTTATCCCATCAAAACAACAAATTCCATTTCACTCTCATTTTTTGAAACCGTCATCTATCTCCATCTCTTTTTTCGGAAATTGGAGTAACTTTTGGCGCGGCTTGCCACCAATTGCTAATGGTATAGATGCAAAAATGCCCTTGCGCAAGGCTAAACGACGAACTACGACCTACCAAGTTTTTTTCGTTACAGCGCGATTAATAAATTAACCGGATGTTTCATTTAACAGTACACAAAGGCAACAACAAAGGTAAACATTTTTTCGGACCATATTACAGGGTAATGTACCTGATTAGCAATTTTTTAATACTAATTATACGTTTATTCATAGCTATATCTTCAAAAAGTGCAGTAATATGAAGTTTTTTATCACTACTGTCCGGTAAAACTTTAAAAAGATGAGATAAAAAACAGAGAGAACCTCCGAAGAAATTCCCCCAGGATGACTTACTTTTGTATTGCAACATAAAAAAGAATCATCATGGGCAAAGATACACATTTTACCGGACATCCGATCTTTGGGCAGCAGTTAAGTTTTCTAAACAAGTCAAAGATTCACTCAGCTTCCAAAGCGATGGGAGCCGATAAATATGTAAAGCGATTCGATAGCTATTCTCATGTGGTAGTCATGTTATTTGCCGTAACCGAGGGTTTTCATTCTTTACGTGAAACTGTTTTGGGTCTTCTTTCTCATGCAAATAAGTTACGTCATTTAGGGCTGACCTACATTGTTCGTCGTTCCACTTTATCTGAAGCCAATCAGCGTCGATCCGGTAAGTTGTTCGAAAAGGTGTACCACGACACATATCAACATCATAAAGACAGTTTAGCGGATAGCTCCCTTACAAAAAGGGACATCCAACGGTTGTTTATAATAGACTCCACTACGATTACTTTGTTTAAGAGCATACTTAGGGGTGTCGGACGAAATCCTGAAAACGGCAAAAAGAAAGGTGGCATCAAGGCTCATACTATAATTGACTCGCAGGATGGTATGCCCTGTTTCGTACGCTACACAGAGGCTGCCCGACACAATCATGTTCTGCTTCAGGATGTAAGTTTACCTTCTGATTCAATCCTGTGTTTTGATAAGGGTTATGTTGATTATCAGCAATACGAAGTGTTTACAACAAAGCGAATTTGGTACGTTACCCTCTTGAAAGACAACGCTCAGTATGAATGTAAAGAAGAATATGACATTCCGGACGACGCCCATGATGGTGTTCTGAAGGATGAAGAAATAATTTTGTTCTATGGTAAAAACAAAGAACTTACCCACAGAGCCAGGAGGATTGCCTTTTGGGATGATGACAAAAAGCGGGTGTTCGAGTTTTTAACCAATAATTTTGACCTGTCGGCCGACGATATTTGTCAGATTTACAAAAAGAGATGGCAGATAGAACTTTTGTACAAGCAATTAAAACAAAATTTCCCATTGAAATACTTCCTTGGAGACAATGAAAATGCGATAACAATTCAAATCTGATGTGCAATGATAGCAAACTTGTTGCTGACCATATTACGAAGTAAAATTAAAAAGCAATGGGCGTTCTCAAATATGATGTCAGTAATCCGTTATCATTTGATGAGCTATATCAACGTATATAGTTTCTTTGAGAATCCGGAAAAGACATGGATTGCTGTCATAAAAGCAGACCGTGAACGTGAAGAACAGCTGAAAAACGACCCTCAACTGGCCTTGTTTAGAGCATAGGGGGCTTGTTTTTTGAGAAAATAAAAAAGCAGAGCTGAAAAGCACTGTTTACGTAATATAAAAATTAAAATCCGGTTTTACCGGACAGTAGTGGTTTTTTATCCAAAATTTTGATGTAAAAACGGCACTTTTGTGCTAAAAATAAAATAGTTAAAAATAATTTAAATAAAAACAATTTATGACAAAAAATATATTTACCATCGCAATAATAGCGATATTTTTTGTTTTCACTTCGTGTGGAAAAGACGAGTTAGTAATCGAACCACAAGTAAGTACAAAAACGGACATACTTACTTTTGCAACACAGGAAGAATTAGACAAAACCCTTTCTAAAGTAAACTCTATGTCCAAAGAAGAACGTTTGTCATGGGAGAAAAAACAGGGATTTAAATCTTTTGGAACTATCTGTGATGAGTTTTACGAAACAATAAATCTAGAACAATTCAAAAGTTTTGATGAAGTTAAAGAGTTTGCATCTAAACATTCCGATAAAATATCTTTGTCTGAAAGATATGGAGAGTTTTACTGCGAACCTCAGAAAAACAATGTTTTTGAGAGATATATAATGAATGAAAATTCTATGTATCGTATTGGTAAAACCACATATTACAGATCAGCTGATGGAGTCTTTGTAGTTGATTCGACAAGTAAAGACTTGGCAAATATTCAGAAATCAATAAAAAAATCTAATGCAAGTTCAAAAGTGAGTAGCTCATTTGTAACGGAATATATTGTTGGTGATACAAGTACAATTGGTTCAGATCATTATAGAATGATGTTTACATTAAGTACATATAATACGATGATGTCACTTACAACTTATGTTGTAAGGCAAATTAAGCTTGATAATTATGCTCGTTGGTTAGCAATTTGGTGGCTTAGGACATATAATTCAACCTATACAGTAAAAGTAAAAGGAACAGATTTGCAATGGGGAAATTGGTTTTTAGATGGACCTACCGAAACAAAAGATGTAAAATCTGTATACCTCTTAAACGATGCATTTCCATGTGCTGGAGGTAGTGTTAACACTCAGCCAAGTTTAACCTGGTATAACATTGTTGCAACTAATGAGAAGAATTGTTCTATAAACTCATCGAGGACATTTTAATATAAAATAATCTATTGAACCGTCAGTCGTACAAAAAGCGATTGACGGTTATAAAATTTTTCCTATGAAAATAATTTTGATTGTATTTATTTTATTCGGATTTATATATCCGGGTAAAGCACAGTTAACCAGAGAAAGTCAAAAGCAATTCGGTAAATATATCGTTAAGTTTAATTACTCGAATGTAACAGGTAGAAGTATTGTACCTGATTTTACCAATCAACCTGTAACTTTAAAAGAGATATTTTATACAAAAAATGCTTATTACGGGCTTGAAGGTCTTTACGTATTTAATAATTTTTATTCTGCCGGGTTATATTTTGGCTATGCAAATGAAACATTTATTAGTAATGAACAAATTGAATCCGATTCAGAAACGACATATTACAGAATGGATCGACTGGGTAAATCCTATTTTTATGGAGTAAATGGCGAATTGCAATTGTTACCTTTTCTTATCAAAACAGATAGACTTCGTTTTCAAATGTATTTTCCTGTTCAATTTGGACTTGTTTCTCAGTGCATTACTACACTTAAAACAAATACAACTAACTGGGATAAACCCGTATTTGAAATTGGAACAGGATTAGGGCTTGGATATAATTTCATTGAGAATATTGGAATTTTTGGCGAATATAGGTTTGGTCGATTCTACAACCAAAGAAATTTACAGTGGAAAGTTGGATTAAACTTTTCATTTTAAAACTTATCAATGAATAAGATACTTTTAATTACTATATTAATTCTGTTTGTTAGCTTATCTTCCTGTCATTCTTTAGTGGAAGATGAATTTGATAACATTAATCAGATACCGGTAATGAACAGTTTGTTGCAAGCTGATAGTACTTTTATGGTACAAGTAACACTGACAGCTAATCTGACAGATTCAATTCCTGCTTATGTTTCAAATGCACAAGTTATCATAGAAAACTGTCTGGATACTCCTGACACATTAATTTATACTAAAAAGGGCTGGTATACAAGTTCGAGAATAGTAAAAGCTGGTATAAGTTACAGTTGCAAGGTGAGTATTCCGAATTTTCCCCAAATGTCCGCACAAACAACAGTTCCCATACCTACAGAAATTGATTCAGTTATTTTTACTGATTTAGCCGGAAGAGGTCAAGAGGGTGAAAAAATTTCGTCAGTAGAATTTTTTATAAAAAACAATCCTGCACAAAAACAGTACTGGGAGGTAGAATTGGTTACAGAAGGACTTATAACTGAATATAACTTCGAAACCAAAGAATTCGAGGAGTATTATGGAATAAGAAAGGAAGAAATGTATATGATATCAGGCCAGGATACAGTACTACTCAACGAAGCGAGTCCGCTGACATTGTTTTCCAATAAATTGATGACAAAAAACTCCTATAAAGTTAAATTTTACATTAATGAAGGTTATACTAAGCTGAATGGGGGAGTAATACCTTCTATTGTACTTAGATCGGTAGACGAATCGTATTATAAGTATGTAAAACAATATTATATATACGAATCTGCCAGTGAAATAAATATCGGGCAATCTTCTCAAAGATATCCGCTTTATTCCAATATCAAAAATGGTTTAGGTATATTTACTGGAATATCAGCTTCTAAAAAAGAATTAATTAGAAGTTTTGTAGGCGATTAATTTTTTTTCAAAATGAAAAACAAAGAAATTCTTTCTTGCGTAATATTATTGTTGTTTTCTTCACTATCAGCTTATTCAGTTCAACTTTTGGGCTTTGTACGTGATGCACAGTCAGGTGAAGTGCTAATTGGTGCTAATATATGGGAGAAGACTCAAAATAAAGGAACGACTACTGATAATCGAGGTTATTTCAGCATAAATCTTAACTCTCCCTGTGTATTAACGGTTTCATACATTGGTTATATAACACAGTACGTAACACTGCATACAGCAAAAGATAGTTTAATAAGTGTAAAACTGGACATTGAAAACAGACTGACAGAAGTAACTGTAACTGCCATGCGTGAACGGAAGTACGATGTAACCCGTTTATCCGCTAAAGAATTGATGCTAATACCTGCCATTGGAGGTAAACCTGATGTAATAAAAGCCCTGCAACTACTTCCGGGTGTACAAACACAGAGCGAAGGTATGAGTTTGATGATGGTGCGTGGTGGCGAACCGGGACAAAATCAATATTTGTTAGATAATATACCACTTATCTATGTCAATCATTTAGGAGGTTTAATGTCGGTTTTCAATCCTGATATGATTAATTCAATAGATTTCTATAAAGGGAATTTTCCTGCCCGGCAAGGTGGAAAACTCTCCTCGATTGTAGATATTACGCAACGAGAAGGAGATATTTCAAAACATCAAGGTTCTTTTAGTTTGGGCTTGACAGATGCTTCCTTTAGTTTTGAAGGACCATTGGCCAATAAAAAAATAAGTTATATTGTTACTGCACGAAAAACCTTGATTGATGGTTTGTTGGCTGGTATTAGCACAATCTCAGATGGAAATAATGCTATTGTGGCTTACGGATTCCATGATATTAATGCGAAACTCAGTTGGAAACCAAATGAAAGAAATAATCTATCTCTAAACCTGTATCAAGGAGATGATTACCTTAACTACTGGACTAAACCATGGAAAATGCAAAACGATGAAAGCAGACATTTCAACCAGCAATGGGGAAACTGGTTATTTGCAGGACGTTGGAATCGGGTATTTAATTCAAAACTTTACGCTGAAAATATACTTTCATTCAGTCGTTATCGAAATAAATCAGGACAATACTATACTTTTAAAGAAGATAATATTTCTAAACAAATTGAGACATTGAATATCGCTTCTGTTAAGGATTTTTCTCTCCGCTCAGCATGGAAATATTCTTTTTTGAGAAACTGGAATATCGATTTTGGAGGGCATGTTGGTTACCTTATTTACGAACCAAATTATAATTATTTATCTACTTCTACAACTTCACAAATCGGGGATATTTATCATTCTATTGAATCGGCTGTTTATATCGATAATAAAATCAGTTTATTTTCAGACTTCACATTACAACCATCGTTGCGCATAAGCAATTTTTTGAACAATGGCGAAAACTTCCTGGATTTTGAACCACGTGTAAATTTGTCTTACAAATTATACACTAATCACAGCCTGAATTTAAACTACATGCGTGTAAGTCAGAACTCGCATTTGGTTTTTGCTCAAACCGACTTGCTGAAACGCGAAGTTTGGCTTCCAGCTACATCCACATTACGCCCTGAACTATCAAATCAGTTATCTGTCTCCTGGAATGGTAGTTTTGCCGATGGAGAATATAGTGCAGAGACCAATGTCTATTATAAGAAAATGGAACATCTTGTTACCTTGAAAGAAGGTTATGAGAATATGGTTGGAATTACTGGTATAGAAAATAAGATTGAATCGGACGGAAAAGGTGTTGCTTATGGAGCGGAATTAATGTTGAAGAAAACCACCGGAAAATGGACTGGTTCTTTAGCCTATTCTTGCTCACATGCTTATCGCACTTTTGCTAATATTAACGGCGGTAAAACTTTCGAATTCGATTATAATCGCCCACATAGCTTTACACTAAACGCAAACAGGGATTTAGGTAAAAACTGGACTATGAGTGCTGTGTGGATATTACAAAGTGGCACTCCTTATACTCCTGCTTTGGGCAAGTTCTTTACATTAAATCAGGAAACAGGAGAAACAACTGTGAAAATGATTTATGGTGCAAAGAATTCCAAAAGAATGCAACCATATCACAGACTAGATTTAGGTTTCAACCACACCATTACTACTAAGCGGGGTAATAAAGCTAGTTGGACTTATTCATTATATAATGCATATAATCACATCAATCCATTTGGATATTATTACGACAACGATTATGATACTGAAAATCATACTAATTATAATCGGCCACTCCAACTTTACAAGTTAAGTCTTTTCTCCATTATTCCAAGTATATCTTATAAAGTCTATTTCGACTATTCTAAAAAAAATAAAACAGTAAGGGTAAAAGAAAAGAAAAAGTATAATTGGCTGTATTATTAAATAACTCAATACTTTTGCATACAAAAAGACTTTAGTATTGCCATTGTGTTTTCTGTACTGCTTTCCTGAAATAATAAAGTGAAGCAAAGTAAACCACCAGACCGCTGAGTATGGAGGTAAGTGCAGCACCCATAAATCCAAATGAAAGAATCATTATCGGGTAGCAAAGAATATTGAAAATGAATA
>JAVEZW010000186.1:0-7619 GCA_034002805.1 Bacteroidales bacterium
TTACTCATTATCCTGTCAATAAATTTTTTTGCGTTAATTTTTTACTTCTTAAAAATTTCTTCTTCTACATTCTGTAAAACTGAATAATCACAAATCCAATCACTGCATATGACACACAACGGTTGCGCTTGTGTTTTGTGCGGGTTTTCGCCCTACATAGCTATCCGCCGTTAATAAAGTTTAAAAATAGTAAAAAAAGTTCGAAAACCACTTCACCCCGCATAAAATGCGAAGCGCTGTTATAAAATGTGGTTGTTATTCAGTTTCTTTTTTCAATTTTGAAAGATCTTGTCGAGTGTCAAAAACTGTAACAATATATAATTTCTTATTGTCAAATTTGTAATAAATCGTTGTCTGTTTGGTAACAACGCATCTATGAAGTCCTTTAATAATTTCAGAATTTATAGAGCTTTCAGGTCTGTCTTTCAAAATATTCACAGCCCTATCAAACTTCTTAATAAAATTGTCACTTACTCTTTTCGACCATTTATTTTCTAAGTATTCAAGCAGATGATCTAAATTTCGGGCAGCTCTTTTTGAGATGACAATTTTTCTACTCATTACTTATATTTCTTAATAAAATCGTCGTAGTCAACAATTTCACCATTATCGATTTCTTCAATTGCTTTTAATATTTCTTCCTTCTGATCTGCAGGTAATGTTTCCCAGAAATCTTTCTTTTTTTCAATTTTCAGAATTCTCTTTATTGAGCTAAGAATACTTGGATTATCAGTTTCAAGTATCATTTTCATTAATTCTATTTTCTCTGCTTGAATATTCATAATTTCTTTTTCTACAAATTTACAATTTTATTTTAGTCAATTCAACAATTTCGCTTCAGCAACCATATTTTATAACGGCTGGGGGTGTGGCTAGTGAGGGGGAGCGAGCCACGATTTCGTCCCCGACGAAATCGTACCGAACGGGCGGAAAAGCTCCGAGTTCCCGATGTCAACCCACATTAGCTACACCCCTTGTTAGGGGCCGTATTTTAATCATAGTCAGATATTTATAAAAATAATAGACATTAATACATTACAAAATGTCAACTATGCTTGACAAAGTGATATTTTTACATTACATTTGTCGAAACTTTAAATCCTAAAATTATGAAAACAAATTATCTTTTTTCGAGTAAGTTTAAAAAAATTGGTTGGTTTTTGTTTGTTACAGGAATTATTCTTGGTTTAATTTATTTTATTTATCAATCAGAACCAACATTTTTAAATGTTAATGTTTTCGCTATAGCAGAACAATCATTATTTAGCAAAACATCTTTTTTTTCAATAACTAAAACCAACCTTTTTGATGAAATAATTGGTTTGTTTTTAATTATCGGGTCGATTTTCATTGCTTTTTCTAAAGAAAAGTCAGAGGATGAATTTATTTCAAAAATTCGTTTGGAGTCATTAGTCTGGGCAACTTACATTAATTATGCTATTCTTACACTAACAATAATTTTTGTTTATGATTTGGTATTCTTTTGGGTACTTGTATTCAATATGTTTACAATACTTATTTTCTTTATAATACGATTTAATTGGGCATTATATAAATCAAAAACTCAGTTACAGAATGAAGAATAGCATAAAAGTCGAAAGAGCAAAGTTAAACATTACTCAAGCTCAATTAGCAGAATTAGTTAAAGTCAGCCGACAAACAATAAATGCAATTGAGTTAGGAAAATATAATTTGTCAACGATTCTAGCTCTAAAGATTGCTCACGTTTTCAAACAGTCTGTCCATAATATTTTTGAACTAGAAGATTCCGATTGGCAATCATAATATGGCCCCTAACGGTCTCGGCATTTGAAACGTGCGGGTTTTTCGCCCAGCGTTCGTGTCCGCCGCTAACCAAGTTTAAAGATATATAAAAATGTCAAAAAACCACCAAAACCCCGCATGTTTTGAGATGCCGTGTTGGCAGCAGTTTTTATTAAATAATCATTGGATTTTTAAAAAATAAGAGAATTCTGATAATACTCTTTCAAAATCTTTGTCAATTTCTAACTTTTCATTTTCATATTTTATTATTTCCTTTTTTTGAAGAGTATATATTAGATAATTGGAATGTTTTTCAATTAATTTTTTGTCATCGATTTGCTGTCTTCTATACTCAATTTCAAAATCATGATCGTATAAATCATTGGCTTCAATCCTTTCTTTTTCTTTATTTATGATTTTTAATAATTTAGTTGGGTCAGATATAATTCGATGAATTCGTAAAATACTTCTGTCACCATTGCTTAAATACATGTCGAAAATTACTTCAGTAGCTGGTGTCAACTCATATTTTGAATTCTCTTTGAATTTTTTAATTTTTTTCTTTCTTTTCTTTTTAGAAAAATGGTCTGTAATTGATGAAAGGGGAAGACCAACAATAAACCCAAATAAAATAAAAACTATTATATAAAACCAAAATCTAATAAAGTGTATCCAAAAATTTCCAAAAATTAATTTTTGCCAAAATGATTTTTCTTCTTTAAGAATTTGTCTGTTAGTTCTGACAGGGAAATTCTTTGTAATACCTGATATTTTTCCAAAAGGTTGGATTTGAGGTATTTCTCCTTGGTCGCAAATCGTTAATATTTTTAATACAAAGTATTGAGATTTGTCAAGCTGTACTTTGTCAAATTGAACTCTACCCAAACTGTCTAAGAATATATTTAATGATTTTGATAAATATTCGATACTAGTTTCAAGAAGTTCTGGTTTTTCAACAATTTTTCCATTTTCCACAGAGAACCCAAATGGGTTTTTAGAGTCATAATGTGATTCTAATATATTAAAATTACCTTCATTTATTACTTTAATGGTCAGAATTCTAAGATTTTCCCTTTTTTCCTTAATATTTTCCCCATCAAATAATATATCTAATTTGCTAATGTCTTCTTTTAAGTCAAGTACATTTGTGTTTGATAAAACTTCAAATACAATTTCTGGTTTTTTATCTTTGAAATTGTCAACATAGATTGCATAGCTTAATCCAATGATTCCAATAATTGTTCCAAAAAACGACCATGCAAATTTCTTGTCTAGGTTGCGTACGTTTTCAAGTGTAGTCATGTTTGTATCTGTATAACTTTAAAAATTGCTGCCAACGGTGCGCGGCTATATTGTGAGCGGGTTTTCGTTCCGTTTCACTTTCAGCCGCTAAAAAGTTAAAGATAGTAAAATTTGTCAAAATTTGATTTCACCCCGCTTGCAATATGAGCCGCTGTTAGTAACCGTAAATTTGAAACTATAGATTTCCTAGTCCATGAAATAAAGCAATATTATCACTGTCATTATGTGTTTTACCTTCGAGTATTTCAAATTTCCAGTCAAAATATTCAAATTCCTGTCCAGTCAGATTTTCTTTTAATTTTTTTGACCATTTTTGAACTTGTTTCATATCCTTTGAACCATAACTAAAGTAAAAACTAATTTTGGTTTTACTTAAATTGTCAATTTGTAAATAGCTGTCAGTATTAATTAGATCCATTATAGGAGTGGGGCTTGACGCTATAAAACTGTCAAAATATTCAGGTTTATTCAACATAGAGAAAATAGTAAATGAACCACAAAATGAGTGTCCATTTAGTATTCTCCTTTTTACTTTATAGTTTCCCTCAATTATTGGTTTCAATTCTGTAGTGAGAAATTCGAGGAATTTGTCTGCTCCATTTATATAAAGCATATCTCTTCTTCTTTCATGATTGATTATGCCAACCACTATCATGTCTGAAATTGATTTCCCAAACTGATTATCAAGTTGCTGATATAAGTTATTTGAATTCTCACCATCTAGTAGATAAAGGAATTTAACAGAGTCAACTTGTTCAACATTAAAAGGTTTGTAAACAATTGCAATTCTAGATTCATTTAAAACAGTAGATTCTATATTAACAGTATCAACAGAATAAGTATTATCCTGAGCGAAAATATTAATTGAGGACAAAATTAAAATTAAAGCAAACACTTGTCTCATGTGCGTTTCGAATTTATGGTTACTAACGGTACGCGGCTATATTGTGAGCGGGTTTTGGTTCCGTTTCACTTTCAGCCGCTAAAAAGTTAAAGATAGCAAAATTTGTCAAAATTTGATTTCACCCCGCTTACAATATGAGCCGCTGTTAACGTTTCGTGCGCTAGTCGTTCAAGTCAAGGATAATTTTAATATTTTCTTTCACTTTTTCAGCTAAGTCTTTAGGCAATTCACCCAATTTCTTGATTAATCTTTTATTGTCAATCGCGCGGATCTGATCAATCATGATGTCACAATCTTCTTTCACTTTTGCAGTACCTTTCTTAACATTTACACGAAGTATTTTACTTTCAATTTGTACATTCGTTGTAATTGGGCAAATAAGTGTCGATGGATGAACTTTATTCAACAAGTCAGTCTGTACAATCAAAACTGGTCTGACTTTTCCAGTTTCGGTTCCGTGTCTCGGGTCAAGATTTGCAACCCAAATTTCATATTTCTTAATAGTCATACTCGTCAAGATTTTCAAATTCAGCAAGAACTTTCAATGATTCAGCTTGAACGAGTTTTGATTCAGTTTCAAGAAGTTTTGCAGTTATATTCTTTTTCTGAATTCTATTATAGTATTGCAAAGCTTCATTGATATATCGGTTTCTAGGTTTCTTAATTTTTTCAAGAACCTGCTCTGTCTCTTTGTAAATAAAGTCGTCTAATTTTAAAGAAAGTGTTTTCATAATGTATCAAATAAGTATACTGCAAAAGTATATACTAATCTGGAATATTCAAAATTATTCGACAATTTTTTCACGCATGAACGTTAACGGCTGGGGGTTGGTAAAGTGCAGGAGATTGAAACGATTTCTTATCCCACGCTACGAACCTACGAAAAAGCGATAAAGTTTCCTAATCCGCTGAAAACCTGCATTTTATTAACCCCTTGTTGTGCCCTGTGGTTTTTTCTCGTCGTCAAATATTTCGGGGCGTTTCATATTCTACCGCTACAATTAAGATTCAACGGATTATTAGTCTACAACTAATTCAGGTCTGGCTTTCTGCGGTCGCCCAATTATTTTTTTCGGCTGGAATTTATTTCAGTCAATTTTCTTGGGCTGATTTGCTTTTTAATCGCAACTTATTCTAGCCGTTTCTTTTTTTCTCGGCGAATTCCAGTCAACGGATTCTTAAAATTCTTTTTCGTTGCGGTTTCAGATTTCTATTCGTTCAGTTCTCTTGAAGCAAATTCAGCTCGTTCTGAGCAGTCGTCGGGAGTCGAGTCGAAAAATATTTATAAAATGTTAACGGCATTTATTTCTATATTTTTCAATTATCTCGCTACTTACCCAGTAAATATCTGTTTTACCCATTTGAGGATTCTTGTATGATTCAATATAATTCTCCTTTATTTTTTGATAAGTTAGTATTTCTGTTGTGTCCGTTCTTTTAATTGTGTTTGCAGAAGAAAAGAAAAAGTACTTCCCATCAGGTGAAACTATCGGACATAATTCATTTCCTGTCATATTTATTTCTTCACCCATTTTTATTGGAATACTCCAATGATTATTTTTATTAAATGTTATGAATAATCCGCCACCTTCAGCTCTTCCATAAGACCTGAAAATTAAATAATCTTCTTTTGGTGATATAAACAAATCCCCTTCCCAATGACCATTTATTGTATCGTTTAACTTTATTGGCGAATTAAACTTCTCTCCTGTAACCTCTGAATAAAATATATCTCTGTTATTCTTACCATCGCGACCTGATGAAAAATACAATGTTCCATTATCGCTAAGCGTTGGGTAAATGTCATCGGATTCTGAATTTATTCCGTTTTCTAATCTTTCGGGGTTCAACCAGTCACCATTTATTTTCTCAATGCGCCAAATATCCCAATCTGATTTCTCACTTCCTGCAGAATCTTCAGGTCTTTTGGAAACAAAATAAAGCCATTTCCCATCCTTGGTAATGAAAGGGTCAGCATCCGAGTATTTACCTGAGAAATTTGCCACTTCAGGTTCAGACCATTTGTCGTTTTCATAACTCATTGATATGATGACATATTTTCTGCTTGGTAAAATAATGGTGTAAAAAAATTCGGAAAAATCAGGCGAAAAACAAGCATTTATTTCTGTCATTCCAGTAGATACAATATTAGGTGCAAATATTTCCGGAGTATGTCCCGGTTCATTTTGTCCTAAATATTTTCCCTTTAATACTGGGAAACTTTTTATTTCATTTTCTGATTGTTTTGTATTGCATCCAAATGCAATAATTAGCATCGATATAAAAAAATACTTCTTCATTATGTAAGTTATTAATTGTCTAATATTTTCTGCGTTATTTTAATTGCCGTTAACTAATGACTTAATCTTTCAGCCCCGAATTTCGACCATTGGGCACAACGGTCTGCGGCTTGATTTTGTGCGGGTTTTCGCCCCGCTTCAAAATCCGCCGCTAACTAATTTTAAAAGTAGTAAAAATGTTTGAGTATTCCTTCACCCCGCATAAAATTAGAGCCGCTGTTATCGGTTGTTTTTTCTGATTTGTCTATAAGAATCAAGTTGCTTCTCTAAAGTATGAACTTGCATTACATAATCATCTGGCCACTCTTTTTTTGCCTTTTCAAAAAGAATATTGGTCAATTCAGTATTACTTGTGTTTTCAAGAATCCTGTCTAATTTTTTAAGTGCACTTTTTTGTTTGTTTATATAATGAAGTTGCATTTCATAATCATCTGGCCACTCTATTTTACTTAATTTCAGAATTTTATTAATTTCTTCAGATGTGTCAATTAAACTTTCAGTAGTCTCATAAGAACTCTCTTTTTTAATATTTACTGAAATTGGGGCTTTTTTTTCTTCAATTACTTTTTCAAATTTCTCAAATGGTTTCTTTCTTAAATAGCTTCGAAGTGATTTTCCAAATTTTTTAATTATTTCCTTTTCTTCAAGTTCTGATAAATTGTTTAAATAAAACGTAGATGATAAATCTGACTTTAAAGAATCAACAAACGACTTAACATTATCTGTTTTAGATAAATCTTCAGCTTGTAAGTCAGAAATAATTACACTAAAATTTTCAAATGTTATCGGTGGAATAATTAATGGATAAATTTTTTTTCCAAGAACCCAAGCTGCGCCAATTTCACCAATGCACATTTCACTTTCCTTGTAATTCGGAGTTATCAATGCGATAAAATATTTGCAATTTTTAATACTTGATTTAATTTTCACTTTCCAATTTAAACTTGCTTTAATACCTGTAACACGTTTACTTGTATAGAAGATATGATTATGCTTATTTAAACCAAAAAAGGGCACAATCAACTTATCAATTAAACTATCAGCCATAAGTCGGTCTTGATAAGAATGGCTAATGAATATAATTTTATGCATCATAAGTAGCAATTCGTTTTCTAAGAAAAAATAACCGATAACGGATGGCAATATGGCATGAAGCGGATTGCGAGCGATTCACTATCAAGCCGAGATGAAGTTGGAACGGGCTAAAGCCGTTCCAATTAAGCACTTCACCGCTTTTTGCTATATTGCGTGTTAGCATTTCGGTGGTTATTGTCATACTGTTTTTGTTTTCATTTCAAATTTACATATTCCGCCCGATAAATATAAATGATTCCACAATCCTTTGTAAA
>JAVEZW010000187.1:0-7556 GCA_034002805.1 Bacteroidales bacterium
CGTGAATAAAACCCATATCCAACATACGATCTGCTTCATCCAGAACAAAAATCTCCACATTACTCAAGCTCAGATGTTTTTGGTTTAAAAGATCTAAAAGTCGTCCGGGTGTTGCAATCAAAATATCCACTCCGCCTCGCAATGATGATGTTTGCGGATTTTGATTTACACCGCCAAAAATAACCGTGTGTTTCAACCCAGTATGTCGGCCATAGGCTTGAAAACTTTCGCCTATCTGAATAGCTAGTTCTCTGGTCGGAGTAACGATTAAACTCCTTATTTTTCGGGTTTTAACATAGGTTTTGTTTTCGCTTAGTAATTGGAGAATAGGAATAGCAAATGCAGCAGTTTTTCCTGTTCCTGTTTGTGCACATCCAAGTAAATCGGTGCCTTGTAAGATTATAGGAATAGATTGAGCTTGTATCGGTGTTGGAATTTCATAACCTTCTTCTTTAAGTGCTTTTAAAATAGGGTCTATAATGTTTAATGATTGAAATGGCATGTTGTATTTTGTTTTGATTTGTTAATTAATTTGTTTGGGAGCTTTTTTATAATTATTAGAAAACTTTTGTCACAATTTCTTTTTTGAGGAAGGTGATGACAATGAGATTAGAAAATCAGCTAAGAAAAGAGAGAAAAATGTGCTTGATAATTCAATATTTTCTTCAAAATGAATAATTCTAATACAGAAACTTATCGTACGGATACCTGTTGATATGCAATTCCCGCACCTTATCGTAAAGCATTTTCTTAAAATCTTCTATATTAGTTTTCTGTTTAGCTGAGATAAAAATACACGCTTCATTGTTCTTTGCAATCCACATATTTTTTAATTCATCCAGCGTATAATTATCTTTCGTTCGAGCAGATAAATCGTCTTCTTCTTTTTTATCGTAGGTATATGCATCAATTTTATTAAAAACTAGATACGTGATTGCATCAGCCGTACCAATCTCTTTGAGTGTTTCGTTTACTACCTGAATCTGTTCTTCAAAATTTGGGTGAGAAATATCTACCACATGTAATAAAATATCCGATTCCCTTACTTCATCGAGAGTTGATTTAAATGACTCAACCAAACTATGCGGCAGTTTGCGGATAAAACCAACAGTATCAGACAACAAAAAAGGAAGATTGCCAATAACCACTTTACGAACAGTAGTATCGAGTGTAGCAAATAGTTTGTCTTCGGCAAAAACCTCCGACTTACTAATCATATTCATGATTGTTGATTTGCCTACATTGGTATATCCAACCAATGCAACACGAATCATCTTGCCACGATTTTTGCGCTGAGTAGCCATTTGCTTATCGATCTTCTTCAGTTGTTCTTTAAGCAACGCTATTCTGTCGCGCACAATACGACGGTCAGTCTCAATTTCACGTTCACCCGGACCACGCATACCAATACCTCCACGCTGACGCTCAAGGTGTGTCCACATACCAGCTAATCGTGGCAGTAAATATTCATATTGAGCAAGCTCAACCTGTGTTTTAGCATGAGCTGTTTGTGCTCTTTTTGCAAAAATATCAAGGATAAGATTTGTTCTGTCGAGAATTTTACACTGCAATGCTTTTTCAATATTACGAAGCTGGGTTGGTGAAAGATCATCATCAAAAACAACCATATCAATCTCATTCTCCTTTACATAAAGCTCTATTTCGGCTAATTTACCTTCACCAATAAAGGTTCTCGAATTTGGAAGATTAATTTTTTGAGTAAATTGTCTTATCGGAAGAGCTCCGGCTGTTTCTATTAAAAAAGCCAGTTCATCAAGATATTCGCGTACTTGTTGTTCGTTTTGCTGTTGATTAATAACTCCTACCAATACAGCAGTTTCGGTTACAGGAGCAGTATCAATATTTTTGGGCATTCGCTTGTTTACAGTATTATTTTAAAGTACGCAAAGGTAATAATTTTTAATTAGTTACATGTATCTACATAAAAAAAGCCAGCTTTGCGCTGGCTTCTCGTGCTTTTAGAGTCTTAGTTTTCGAACTTAAAGCTTATAGATATACTGTACCATGTTCTAACATATTTTCCATTTTTGAATCCAGGTTCCCATTCAGGTGAGTTTCCTATAACTCTTAGAACTTCCTTGTCAATTATTGGATGTACACTTCGTACGATCTCAATATTTGAAAGCTTTCCATCTGTTCCTACAATAAATTTAACCTTTACAACGCCTGCTAAATTATTTTCAACAGCCTGATCGGGAAATCGTATTTTCGATATTATCCATTCTCTGAATGCTTTATCGTCTTTACCCATAAATTTGGGTTTAATATCTACATCGGTTTCAGGTTCGTCAGGTACTTCCTCAGGTTCAATAAATACTGGGGCAACGTAGTCAGGGTTGTCATCCATTGAAATAAAATCTGGTTCATCAATTATAACCTGGTTATCTGGAACGATAATGGGCTCGATGATTGCAACTGGTTTTGCCTTTTCTTTTTGTTCCTGTTCAGGTCTTGTTATCGGTATTGCCAATTCAATTGGTTCATCAGTAGCTCTGATTATTAACTCAGGTGGCTCAGAAACCTTAACACGCCATTCGAAAGCAGCTAATACAGCAACTAAAACAAGAACTGTTCCTATCTGGAGAAATAAGCCCCGCTTATTTTCCAAATTTGCCTTTTGTGATTTTTTCGTTTTCATAGTTTTGGGGTTTAAAATGGTTAATTATTATCTCCCCCTCATTTTCGCTAATTGCCGGCTTTTATATTATTATACGGTATTTTTAAAAAAATGTTTGTGTTTTTTGAGTATTTAGCGAATCGATCTCTGTTTGTTACAAAACGCGACAAGTAACAGTTTTAGTACAATTATGGTTAATTTATTTTTGATTTAATTACGAAAAGCGAAGTTCTATTTGTTTTTTGTATCGAGTGCATCTCTCAACCCATTGCCCAGCAAGGTAAATGAGAGCACCAGCATCATTATTACTAATCCGGGAAGGATTGCCAGATAGGCTTTATCCATTATAATATATCCATAATGTTCTTTGATCATTGTTCCCCAGGACGGTACAGGAGGCTGCACTCCAATTCCTAAAAAACTTAATCCAGCTTCGAGTAAAATGGCTGTGGCAAAATTTGCAGCTGAAATAATGATAACAGGACTTACTATATTTGGCAGAATATGTTTAAAGATTATTCTAAGATCGCTAAAACCAAGAGCTCTGGCGGCTTCAATATATTCTTTCTCGCGAACACTCAAAACCTGTCCCCGAACAACCCGAGCTACTTCAACCCACATGGTTAAACCAACGGCTATAAAAATCTGCCAAAACCCTTTTCCAATAACAAGGGTAATGGCTATTACCATTAATAAAGTCGGTATTGACCATATTACATTAATTAACCACATGATAATTTCATCAATTTTACCCCGGTAAAAACCAGCAATTGCTCCCAGCGTAATACCAATAAGCAATGATATAAATACTGAAATAAAACCAACAGAAAGCGAAATGCGTGTACCAATAAGCAACCGGCTAAGCAGATCGCGACCAAAACGATCTGTGCCAAGATAAAATTTCTTGTAGATTATGTTTTTCTCAACGATTTCTTTTTGTGCTTCACTTATTGTAACGGTTTGCTTTTTGTCATTAATACAAGTAATAGATAATTGATCTTTATCACGAAAAACTTCATTGTCATATTTTAACGGATATAATACATCAGCAATGGGTAAGCTCGAATAAAAAAGCTCCTCTCCTGCTATATCATTAAACTCCTCGATAATAATTTTGTCATCATCAAAACGAAAATTATTTATTGGAATATAGTTGTAGGAATCAGTTTTTCCAAAAAACATGATATTAAAAAAACCTATCTTCTGTTCAGGCTCGTTTTTACGCACTTTTAGCATCTGAACCTTATATCCTGGTTTGCGGGTACTTATTTCGAGGAGTTGATTATTCGAAAACGATGATTTATCAGGGGTAATAATATAACCCATAACCGCAACCAATGCTGCCAGAAGGATAAATCCCAAACCAACCATGGAAAGCTTGTTTTTTTTAAACTTTTGCCATGCCAAGTAATTCAGGGACCCACTAACCTCCGTTTTCTTTTTTCGAAAAATCATTCTGACATCATTTTTTGCATTGTCAAAAATATCTATTTTATCTGAAACTCCTGTTTTTCCATTCAAATCTTCCAACCAAACCTAAAACAACTGTAATTAAAATATAAATTGGATAAATTAATTGTAAGGGTATAACCCACCACAACAGCTTTGTGACTTTAAAAAATTTTGAAACAGCGTAAAGCATGGCAAAATCTGCTAATGATTTTATCAAAATTAATCCAACATAATAATTTAAAAGCGTCCCATTAAAAGCAGAAGCACAAAGCAAAGCCGCTAATATTAAACTTGTACAAGCAACAACCATCGATGTAAATAACAAATCAGCATCGCGATAGCCCTTGCTTTTTGATGTCCACCGAATACGCTGTTCGAAAAAATCGCTTAGATTGGTTGCTGGATTTGTATAAACCACGGCCTCGATCGATTTAATATAATGGATGCTTTTCCGATCCTCTTTTTTTGTACTTAGTAATAAAAAAATATCGTCGCCCGAGGCATAATCATTACCCTCCAGATTGTTCTTAAAAATAGATTTTTCAAATAATAAATTTGCTCCATTGCACATTATGGGTCGCTTTAAACCAATTGCCCCGGCTCCGGATCCAATTAAACTTAAAAACTCCAATGACTGCAATTTTTGAAAAACTGTTTTACAAGGTTTTAAAACAACAGGAGCCACAAGCAGTTTAGGATTGTACTGCAAATAATAACTTACCAAACTTGTTATCCAATATTCATTCATTGTGCAATCAGCATCGGTAGTGATTATTATATCAGATGTTGCATGCTGAAGACCAAATCGTAGCGCTTCTTTTTTACCATTTTGTCCCTCGGGGAGATTCAACAAATGAACTCTATTATCACTAAATTGCTGAATAACATACGCTGTATTATCTTCTGAATGATCATTAACAATAATTATCTCTGTTTTCTCTCTTGGGTAATTTTGCTTAGCTAGAGAATTGAGCAAGTTCCCGATTGTTGATTCTTCGTTTCGACAAGCTACCAGAATCGTTATTTTGGGGTAATCAGTATTGATAAAAGCATTGTAAATCTTCAGTTTAAACCAACCCAAAGTAAAAAAAATAATGGTTAAGGCATAAAGAAGCACAATAAATAATCCGAGATAAAAAATCGCTTCCATGGCAATTAAATGCAAAAATTTGGTAAAATGAATGGTAATAATTATCGAAAATTACCTGATTAAAAATCGTTCGTTAAAAGTTATTATCAGTCCGTAGCTATAATCGGTATTGCCATTCAATAAATTAGAATATGTTTCAACACGAAAAGATAAATCAACTCCTTTATAAATATTTTTTTGATACGATATCTTAGCCATTAAAATCTCTCGAACGGGGTTATCAACCCACCAACGGGTTCGTGAGATTGACTCAAACAATGGATTACCAAGCGGAGTTATGTATTGCTCTGAGTACCAATATCCAACAAATAAATTATAGTTTTTTGATAAAAACTCAAGCGTTGTATAAAACGCATTCCCATCGATATACATTTGTTGTTTTGTAGGCGACAAATCCTGATACGAAACATAATACGGCGTGAGCTTAATTGTATTAATAAAACGTGAATTTAAATAAAATTTAAATCCAAGCCCTGTTGCGTTATTAAATAAGGTTTTAATATATGATTCGTTTGTATTAACCTGCCCACCTTCGTGTCGAACAATATTCTGAAAATCCAAAGTAAAATCTGCTTTATCGGCAAATTTAAGCCATGTAAGCTGAGATGATAACCCAACGTTAAATTTCTCCTGAAAAGGATCGCCCTGAAGGATAAACTGTTCCCAGTCGAGCCATAAATCGGCATGTATATTTTTGCTATCCCACAAAAACTGAAGTCCATTTTCAGTATTATTATTCAAATATCGTTCAAACTCAAACATGGGTTCAATAATACCATGGTTTGTTGATCCGTAGATATTGCCTAAAATAATATTCAGGTTTTTAATGGGTGCATATTGAATACTAATAACAGGAATGGCCTTCGTAAGATCATCACGCCCAGAGTATTTTAATAAATGCACACCACCCGAAATTTCAAGCTTAGGACTTAAGATATACTCAATTTTTGGGGTAACATGAAAACCAATGGCGGTAAAACCATCAGCAACCTGCCCAAAATACTCGTTGTTCTTAAAAAAATTTGTATTATCTATTTTTAGATAGATTTTACCAGAATCAACCGGTTGAACTTGATAACGTTGGTTAAAAAAAGAAATATCGGTTTGCGAATAAGAGGTATAAAATCTCAAAAAAAGAATTAAAAATACTATGAAGTGCTTTTTTGCCATAGGTAAATTGTGACTTCGAAAATAAGAAAAAATATGTTAAAAAGTCTTAACAACTGCGTAATTTTAAAGCAATGTTTTAAAATTGGTAAAAAATTCGCGTTCTTTGTTTTTGCGAATTAAATAAATCATAAATTTATTTTTTACAGATGAAAAACTTTCGATTATATAATGTCTTTGTAGGCTGGCTAACATTTTTAATTGCCGCTGTTACCTATTTATTAACCATTGAACCCACAGCCAGTTTTTGGGATTGTGGCGAATTTATTGCCTCAGCGTTTAAGCTCGAAGTCGGACATCCTCCCGGGGCTCCTTTTTTTATGATTTTAGGCCGCTTTTTTACCATATTTGCTGGAAGCCCTGAAAGAGCCGCTATGATGGTGAATGCTTTATCAGCTTTAGCCAGTGCATTTACTATTCTTTTCCTTTTTTGGACAATAACACATCTTGCAAAAAAGATTATTCATACCAACGATCAGGATTTAACTACTGGCCAATTGATTGCTATTATCGGGTCAGGATTTATCGGAGCTCTTTCATATACATTCTCCGACACTTTCTGGTTTTCTGCTGTCGAAGCCGAAGTTTATGCTACATCGTCACTATTTACTGCAGTAGTTTTTTGGGCTATTCTTAAATGGGAAAACGAAGCCGATCAGAAATATGCAAACCGTTGGTTAATTCTTATTGCTTACCTCATGGGATTGTCAATCGGTGTTCACTTATTAAATTTACTGGCAATCCCTGCTATTGTATTTGTATATTACTTTAAAAAATACGACGTAACCAAAAGAGGTATATTTGCAGCACTTATCATCTCTGGAATTCTTCTTGCCTCAGTAATGTATATCATAATTCCAGGTGTAGTTACCATTGCATCATGGTTTGATTTGTTATTTGTTAATGGTTTTAAAATGCCATATAACTCTGGCCTTCTATTCTTTATGTTGATATTATTCGCCTCGCTCATTTGGGGAATAAGATATACTCAACAAAATGGCAAAGTAGTTTTAAACACGATTTTGCTGGGATTTACTGTTATAATGATTGGATATTCATCATACGCTTTGATAGTAATACGTTCTGTTGCAAAAACACCAATGGATCAAAATAGCCCTGATAATGCTTTTGATCTTTTGTATTATTTAA
>JAVEZW010000188.1:0-7526 GCA_034002805.1 Bacteroidales bacterium
AACTTTTTTCTTTTCTTAATTATTCTTATTTTAGCAATTACAAATATATTAATTTTAAACACATTTAAAGCTTGATATTGAAAAAATTAGCAAAAAATAGGAAAACAAGTTCGAGTCTTGTTCTGGGCACTAAATCCTGAAATTCGTTTCGGGATTTTTCAATTCTAAAAATTCTATAAAAATAATCTAAATCCGAAAACAGGTAATTCTCCTTGCATAAAATCCAAATCAATGTTTCGGACAAATCCAAGTTTTTCGTACATTTTCCAGGCTGTTTGCATGGCTTTGGTGGTATGAATAACCACACATCGTGATTTATTTTGATTGGCCCTTTTTATACATTCCAATGTTAATAGTTTACCTATCCCCTGCCCTCTGTATGAAGGATCGACAGCCAGCAATCGGAAACCCGAGGCGTTTTTCTCTTTCGTTGCAGTTCCGCCTGAACCATAATACTGCATATCGCTAAAATAAACTACACCGCCGGCAATATTTCCTTCATCAGTTACAGCCACTAATAACTCAGTACAAGGTTTTTTAGTTTGATCTCCAATATTCACCAACATTTGGTAATAAGCTGGTTGTTCATCGGGCTTGGGGAATTCATCAAGCTGAGAATAAACATTCACCATTAATTGCCCGAGAACAGCAAATTCATCTTGTTGAGCATTTCGAACAATAAACTCATTTATCTTCATATTGAATGATATTTTATTTGGATAGATATTAGTTGATTTATCTGCATCGATATAAAAGTAGTGGAAATTAATTAATATTTTTATATCAAAATAATTCAAAATGATAAACAAAAAACAAATAGCAACTCATTTTCTGGAGCTTGCAGTTAAAGGAAAATCGTGCGAAGCATTTGATTTATATATGGGTAAAAACTTTATTCATCATAATGCTTACTTTAAATCAGATCCGGAAACATTAATGAAAGCAATGGAGCAATCGTACAGAGAAGAACCGAATAAGATATTTTTAATTCAACATATCGTTGAAGAAGGTGATATTGTTGCAGTGCATTCGTGGTTACGACAAAATCCAAATGAGTTAGGTTATGCCGTTATGCATATTTTCAGATTCGAAAACAACAAAATTGTTGAAATGTGGGATTTTGCTCAAGCTGTTCCCGAAAATATGCCTAATGAGAATGGCATGTTTTAAAAATAGTATAAAAAATAAACCGCTCCAATTGAAGCGGTTTATCAGTTTAAAAAAATTACAATTATTAATCAATCTTAGGATTTACTATTTGAAAGCTTTTTCTGGTAATCCATCACCTTCAAGGCTTAATCGTTTAAAATAGTCGGGTACTTTTTTACCAGTAAGTTCATCAACATACATTTTAGCTAACCCCATACTTAACATAAATCCTTGTCCACGTAATCCTGTAAATAATCCATGTTTTGTATCAATAAACATACGAGGTTCAACATAATATCCTGCCCAAACGGCCTGGAATGTAACAGAACTTAATTGAGGAATCCATCCTGAAAACACTTCTGATGCTATTTCTATAAAATCCTGTGAGTTTATCTTCAGGTTTTTATCGGCTTCACGAGGATCAACTGCTGGTGATGCACAACCAATAATCTGACCGGTTTCGGCCAACTGTTGTCCGTAAACTGCAACAAATCCTTTGTAATTTCTACGATCAATAAGCATTCCAAGTGGATTATCGTTAATACCTAACCAAGGTAATCGCCGTGTAATAAATGCCTGATGTTTAACTGGATACATGCCAGTAAAGATTCCAAGTTGGCGATTAAATTTTTCGCCTGTTGGTCCGAGTGCATTTACAAAATTATCAACATGATATTCAATGTAATTTTTATCGTGATCGCGAACCAATACCACAAAACCATTGCCATTTTTATGAACACTAATCAGTTCACAATCCTCTTTTATTTGTCCACCTTTCTCAATACCTATTTTACGAAGTAAATCGATAGTTTTTCCCGGAGTAGCTTGCCAGCATCCACGGGTTATCAACGCACCTTTATAGGTAGTTAATTTGGGATTCATAAATGGAGAAATCTCTTTCTGAAAATCCTTTGGCTCGATCATAAATGCATCGCTCCATGCCATTGATGCTTCTAAAGCTTTCTTTGTATTATCATCATGGGCAAAGTTTACATAGTTAATTGGACGATAATCAATATTTGAATATGCATGCAGATCCTGGAATATTTTATGATTTAACTCGGCTATATCAGCTATTTCTGGTAAAGAAAATGCTGTTCGGCCACCCGCGATATTTCGCCAGCTGGCACCACGACCAAAATTTAACAATACTGGTTTTAATCCTGCATCGGCCATATATCTGAATAATGCACTACCGGCCATACCACCACCAGCAATCAACACAGGTATTTTTTCAATACGGGCTTTTTTTCCATTAACTCCTGTAATATATGTTTCGGCAACATCTTTTGGATAAATCTCTCCCATTGAAACCTGGTTGCTAAGTGGTCCGCGAGGAGTAGCATCACCAACAATCTGAATGCCTTTAGGCGCAAGAGCAGTTTTTAATCGCTTAATACATCGTTTACCACGGCACGCCCCCATACCTAAACGAGTGGTGTGTTTAACCTCATCGGCAGATATAAATTTACGGTCACCAATGGTTTCCAATATCTCTTCCATGCTCACATCATCACAATGACATACATAGGTTTTTTCGATTGGTTTATATTTAGTTGATGTTAACTTAACAGGCTCAGGATAATTTGATTTAACAATAAACCCACGAGCATTTAACAAATCATCGCCATGTAAATTGATAGCTTTAACTCTTGCTACATTTGTTTTGTTTGGTTTTCGAAGGATCTTTTCTATTACACCTTCTCCAATTATTTTGCCATTGTTATCAACCAAATGAACCTCTGCAGCTTCTTTTGCCTCGTATTCAATTGGAAGGAACAACCAGTCTTTTGAATAACTATATCCGAAGATTGCCAAACCAGGACATTGGTAAACGCAATCCATACAGCCGATACATTTTGTAAAATCGACCTGAGGCACCGTGCTGGTTGAGTTTTTAGTTATCGCTCCATGTGGACAGGCAAAAGTACATGGATTACAAGCAAATCCGTATAAGCAATCAATCTGAACAAACGGTTTTGCTTTTCTTCGTTCTTCAGTAGGCAAAGATGGGGTTTCTATTATTCGAACAGGATGTTGCTGACTGTCAATATATTCTTTGCTAATATTTAAAAAATCATCATACTTAAAGCGACAACCCATTTCTTGCAGAATTTCGAATGCCACTTGTTTACCACGAAGTACAGCACTTGTGCCCTCTCCTATTCTGATTGCATCGCCAGCACCGTAACAATTGCGTCCAAAAACCTCATAGCCTTTGATTAATAATTGGTCATCAGGAACGAGGCCTGTACAAATATTAATTGCATCAATATCTTCGATAATTTGCTCGGTACCGGGAATTGGTTTAAAATCCTTTGCATCGGCAATAATTGCGCCAACGATGCCAGTATGCGATTCGTTTGGTAAAGCTTTAACTAAAATTTTACTAAGCATAACAGGTATTCCTAAGCGACGAACTCTGTTAGCCTGAACAGGAAAACCACCTTCGTGAGGCATGGCTTCGATAATGGCTTTTACATTGGCTCCTGCCTGCATTAATTGGTAACTTGTAAGATACCCAATATTACCTGCTCCAACTGTTAATACATTTTTACCCAATAAGGTAAACTCCTGGTTCATCATTTTTTGTACAACTGCAGCAGTATAAACACCAGGCAAATCGTCGTTTTCGAATGTAGGCATAAAAGGAACAGCACCCGAAGCTACAACCATATGATCGGCCTCAACAAAATAGATTTCTTCTGTTTTAATATTTTTTACTGCAATGCGTTTATTTTCCAACACATCCCATACTGTGCTATCAAGAAATATCCCTTCGTGGTTATCCCCGGCAAGTGTTTTAGCAATATCAAAACCACGCATGCCACCAAATTTTTTCTCTTTCTCGAAAAAGAAAAATTGATGGGTTTGCATATTAAACTGGCCACCTATTGTGGAGTTATTATCAATTACAATATTTTCTATTCCGTGTTGAAGAAGAACTTCGCGTGCAGCCAAACCTGCAGGACCAGCACCAATAATTGCTACAGTAGTTTTATAAACCTTTGTACTTAGTTGTTTATTGGCGGGTTTAACATCCGGAGTATGCTCTGTGGGAATCTCAGAAACCTCTTTAACACCATCAACCGTAGTAATACAGATACGTTTTATCTGACCATCGACAAGCATTTCGCAAGCACCACATTTCCCAATACCACATTCTAAGCTACGTTCACGATGTTCAATACTATGACTATGAACAGGAAAACCTGCCTGATGTAATGCAGCTGCGATGGTAAATCCGCTTTCGCCTTTAATTATCTGATTATTAAATTTAAATTCAACCTCCTTAACTGAAGGAACCTCCAGTATCGGATGTTCGTTTATTTTGTACATATCTTAACCTTTTAATTGTTTAAATTATAAGGTTCAAAGGTAACGATGAACAAAAGTCATTTTTATGATTTTTATCACAGCAAAAGGTAATTATTATCATACAGTTAGCAATTCATATGAACAAACCATAGTTAAAAACTTTTAAACAAAATTTTTGTTTTTTCTTTGCTGATATAAATCTTCACATTACATTTGCATCATGGTTATGGTTCTTAGTCTGAAAAGCTAAGAGGGAATCGGGTGAAAATCCTGAACAGTTACCGCTGCTGTAATCTCCAAACCAAACTTTTTGTCCATGAGAAGCCACTGTTTAAACATGGGAAGGCCGGCAAAAAGGGAGTAAGTCAGAAGACCTGCCAATAACCAATTGCATTTGTAGCTTTCGGATAAAAAGCGAAGGTGTTTAAACCACACCTAATTTTCCCTTTATATCCCGGTTACAGATGATTAAATCAATGTTAGATTTAATTCATTTGTACATGTATTTAAAAAAGTATTTACTAAGTATTACATTTCTTTTTGCAGGAAATTTATTAATCGCTCAATCGATTGTAACAGATACAATTACTCTTGATGAAGTATCTGTTACTGCTAACCG
The DNA here is from genome assembly GCA_034002805.1 of Bacteroidales bacterium. Taxonomy (GTDB): domain Bacteria; phylum Bacteroidota; class Bacteroidia; order Bacteroidales; family UBA12077; genus UBA12077. The sequence continues at coordinate 5,087 of JAVEZW010000188.1, forward strand.
ACTTACAAACTTTACTACCGGATCAAAAATCCAAAAAATAGAAACAAGTGTTATTAAAGAGTTTCAGTCGAAACCTTTAAATGAAATCCTTTCGAAACTAACCTCCTTAAATGTAAATACTTACGGACTTGGTGGATTATCAACTGCATCGTTACGAGGAACCGGATCGGGCCATACAGCAGTATTCTGGAATGGTTTTAATTTACAGAGTCCACTAAACGGAGGCATTGACATTTCAAAAATCCCTATCGATTTTATTGATGATATCCAGGTTCAGCATGGTGGTTCTGGATCGTTATTCGGAAGCGGTGCCATTGGCGGAGTAATTCACTTAAATAACAACCTTGATTTTAATAAAGGAACCACTTTTTCAGTTAACCAAAACATGGGTAGCTTTTCGAATTTGTATTCAGGTGCAAAATTAACGATCAGCAATCAGCAATCAGTTACATCAATACGAATTTACAGGCAATCGGCAAAAAATGATTTTAAGTATATTAATACCCAAGAATTAGAAGATTTTAAAGCAACCCAAATAAATGCCGGGCTAACGCATTATGGTGCTTTTATTTCCAATTCGTTGATTTTTAATCAAAACAAAACACTAACTACGAATATCTGGTATCAGGATTTGTATAACGAGATACAACCTACCATGAATGTTAATAAGAGCACTGCAAACTCAACCGACAAAAACCTGCGGTTATCATCCGTTTGGAAAGCCTCAAATAGTTATCATCATTATTATGTTCGTGTTGCATACATCGATGAAAAGTATAATTACGAAAATCCGGAGTATAATGTAAGTTCAAGACTGAATGCAAGATCAATTAACTCAGAGATCGAAAACCGGTTTATTATTTCCCAAAATCATCAGATAAATATTGGGTTAGATGAGCTATACGAAATCGGAGAAACAAACAATTTTGAACAAACACGATACAGAAACAGAGTGTCGGCATTTTTATCATATCGGTTTTTCAGTTCTTCAGATAAACTGGCAACTGTATTAAGCCTCCGAACTGAAATGGTAAATACTGATTTTACACCTGTAATGCCCTCCGTTAGTGCACGATATACATTCTTATCTAATTTAAGCTTAAATACCAACATATCAAGAATATACAAAATTCCAACATTCAACGATTTATACTGGACAGGTTGGGGAAATCCAGATCTTGAGCCCGAAAATGGATGGACAATGGACCTTGGGCTAAGTTTCGAAAAGAAAACAAAGGATATTAACATAAGCAGTAATGCTACTTATTTTAACAATACCATTTCGAATTGGATAATCTGGACACCCTCATTAACCTCATGGACACCCGAAAACATAACTAAAGTTTGGTCCAGAGGTTTGGAGTCATCATTATCAGCAGATTATCTTTATTCTAAAGGCAAAATTGGACTTTCGGCATTGTACTCCTATACAAAAGCCACCAATCAAAATAACGACAGCCTGTTTATTAAAGAATTTGAGAAACAATTAATTTATACTCCCACACACAAAGGATCAGCAAGTTTATATATTAGCTATTCAGGATTTTTCTTACGATACACACACCAACTTGTTGGTAAACGGTTTACATCAAAAGACAACTCCTACTTTGTGAATGGGTATCATATCGGAGATCTTTCATTTGGTAAGATTTTTCTGATCTCGAAAAATGAATTTATCATCAACCTTAGAATAAATAACCTTTGGAACGAAAATTACCAGGTAATGGTAAACTATTCTATGCCAATGGTAAATTACCAGATAAGCTTATCGTACAATTTTAACAAATCAAATTAAACCTTAAAAAAAAAATTATGAAACGATTTACATTACTAAATAAGTACTTGATAATATCATTATTTATCGGAATCTTATTTTCATGCGACGAAGAAAACCCAACACCTACAGTAAAACTGGCTGATGGAATTTATATTACCAACGAAGGAAACTGGGGCCAATCAAATGGTTCGGTAAGCTATTATAATTACAGTACTGATTCTGTTTACAACGATTTATTTCAGAATATTAACGGACGTAGCGTAGGCGATGTTGTTCAGTCATCAACAGTTGCCGACAGCCTCATATATATTGTGGTTAACGGATCAAACAAAATAGAAATTGCCCACAAATCAAACCTTAAGGAATTTGATGTGATTACAGGAATTGACAACCCTCGCTATTTAAAAGTAAAAAACAGTACTGGTTATTTATCGCAATGGGGAGAAGAAGGTGTAATACTAGTTATTGACTTATCAACCAATACAATATCTGATACAATAGATGTAGGCACAGGCCCTGAGCAAATGGAGATAATAAATAATAGATTATTTGTAGCTAACAGTGGTGCTTACGACCGCGATTCGACAGTAAGCGTTGTAAATCTTACAACAAATGATGTTATTGCCACCATTAAAGTGGGCGACAATCCACGTGATTTTGCAA
>JAVEZW010000189.1:0-7497 GCA_034002805.1 Bacteroidales bacterium
CCATGTGGTGGAGCACCAAAACGGAATGCATTTAACAGAAATCCAAATTTTAATTCGGCTTCTTCTTTTGATATTCCCAGTGCTGAAAACATTTTTTGTTGCAATTCACTATTAAAAATCCGAATTGATCCGCCACCAATCTCAACACCATTAATTACAAAATCGTAAGCATTGGCACGCATCTTACCCGGATCAGATTCGAAGTACTGGATATCTTCTGTTTTAGGAGATGTAAATGGATGATGCATAGCAAAAAATCGCTGTGTTTCCTCGTCCCACTCCAACAGAGGAAAATCAACTACCCAGCAAGGTGCAAATTTATCTTTATCGCGTAGCTTAAGCTGATCGCCCATTTCGAGTCGTAAAACATTTAACGCACTTAACGTTGATGTTCTTTTGCCAGCAAGAATAAGCAACAAATCTCCTGGTTGGGCTTCCATATAATCGGCCCATGTTTTTAATTCTTCTGGAGTATAAAATTTATCAACTGATGATTTAAATGTACCATCGGTATTGTATTTTACATAAACCAACCCTTTGGCGCCAACCTGAGGGCGTTGAACAAAAAGAGTAAGTTCATCAAGTTGTTTTCGCGAATACTCCGAACAACCTTTTGCACAAAAACCTCCGATGTACTCAACACTGTCAAAAACCACAAAACCTTTACCTTTTGCTCTATCGGTTAGTTCGTAAAAACGCATTCCGAAGCGTAAATCAGGTTTATCAGAACCATAATATTTCATGGCATCGTCGTAAGTAATGCGTTGAAATGGCTCGTTAAAATTAATCCCTTTAATTTGTGAAAAAAGATATTTGGCCAATCCCTCAAACGTATTTAAAATATCATCCTGATCAACAAACGACATTTCGCAATCGATCTGAGTAAACTCAGGCTGTCGATCGGCACGCAAATCCTCATCTCTGAAACATTTTACTACCTGAAAATACCTGTCAAATCCAGAAACCATTAATAATTGTTTTAAAGTTTGAGGAGATTGTGGCAAGGCATAAAACTCGCCAGGATTCATTCTCGAAGGAACAAGAAAATCGCGTGCACCTTCGGGTGTAGAATTAACCAACGCAGGAGTTTCAACTTCGATAAATCTTTGGCCATCAAGATATTTTCGAATCTCCTGACCCATTTTGTGTCGTAATTCAAGATTTTTACGAACAGGATTACGTCGCAAATCAAGATATCGGTATTTCATTCTCAACTCATCACCACCATCGGTTTCGTCTTCGATAGTGAAAGGTGGAACTTCTGACTTATTTAATATTTTAAGATCTGTAACAGCAATTTCGATTTCCCCGGTTTCCATCTTTGGATTTTTACTGCTTCGCTCAGCAACTTTACCCGTTACTTTAATTACAAACTCACGACCTAAGTCATTTACCTGAGCTATAATTTCCTTTGGAGTATTTTCGTCGAAAACAAGTTGTGTAATCCCATAGCGATCGCGTAAAGCAATGAAAGTCATTCCGCCCAAATTACGGATAGCCTGCACCCATCCACTCAATGTAACAACCTGACCTACATTGTTTAATCTTAATTCACCACAGGTATGTGTTCTGTACATAATTATTCTATTTAAAAAACATTTAATCAATATTTCGATTTGCGAAAATAGGATTTTATTTCCTTTTTCGAAATTGATTTGTTTAAATTCAATACTTATGAACTTACTTTTTAGGGCTTAACTTGAGTATTAACCGATTCATTTTTAAGATCATCTCAAAAGTCTTGTTCATTAAACCAAATTAATGAATCGCTATTCAATATATTTATAGCTTCTTGATACAATATAATTTCTATCAGGAGTATGGAGATTGATTAAATTTCCATAATTATCTGTAGAAATATTAAAATTCAATGTAAATTTTGTACTAGTTGTTCCATCTTCTTTTGCATCAGATATTCCATTCCATATCCCTTGATCATCATATAATAATTTTTTAACATCATAAAATCCCAAAGAATAACTTGCCAAATTCCCTTTTTCATTAAAGGTTGCATAATATAAAAAATTATTTGGTTTTGAGTTATTGGATTTTATTATGGTTGCAACAATCTTTAACTCTGTTTCACTTTTATAAAACATTTTATAAATTGTCTTATTCTCTCTATTTTTAACAAAATGTATTTCCTTAACATTATCACCATTCCATACTATATTAATAACTCCTATGCCATCCTCAAGTAAAGAAACAAATTGGTCTCCATCATATAAAAATCTTAGCAACTGTGTTTCAATAGTTTTTTTATCTTCATAAAGGATGAAAGTCCCCTCATTTGGTTTTCCATTCTTATATGATAAAGAGAGCACCTCTTCTATGCTTTTATTAATATAATGATTAGCGTCCATGTATTTTAGATTTGATATATTCGTTGGAAAGTAATTCTGAATCATATTAATTTCACCGTGCAAATCTGTAAGATAGTAACCAATAAACAAATCAAAAATAAGTGCTCTGCTGCGTGCTTTTCGAAATTCTTGGATTGCAGCTTTATCAATTATTTCACCTGTAAACACTTCTGCAACTATTGGTTTAGGGGCATAGTTTTTTTCAGACACCGGATAATATGCAATATGCTCTAGTTGTTGATCATAGAATTTTTGAACAATTCCTTCGACCATGCGATTTCCTTTAAACTCAGTGCATTTATCCCAATACTTTTTCGCATTTTCATAATCCTCTTTTACTAAATATGCCTGAGTTAAATTAAGATACAACTCATCAATATTTACATCAGATATCCTGGTTTTTTTACCTGGCATATACTCCAAAGCGCATTTCTCCCACATCTCAATAGCTTCTGATATTTCAGTTGTGTTAATTTCGGATGTTGCACATGCAGCCTGAAATTTTGCTGCTGCACCATTAAAGTCATCGTAATTAAAATCTTTTGGTTTAATGGTAAAGATTGGAAACTTTTGTTTTCGGTTAAATTTTCCAAAAAAAGCATCCAGCGTATCCTGATATTCTCTGATAATCTCTCTAACATAAGCTCTTTTTATTTTATCACCATTTCTTTTAGCAATAGCTTCGGCATCTTTTAATGCTTCTTCTTTGGTCGGTTTTGTCCCAAGTCCTTCTTCTTTTGCATGAAACAAATTGGGTTTAATACTAATCTCATACGCAATCTCATTATCTTTTGTAATGATTTGAACTTTTGTATAACTTCTTGCTTCTACCAGTGCTTTATAAATTATTTTATTGGTGCCCATTTCGCGTTCTTCCTTTGCATCTTTGGCAACAATAAGATCATCAGAAATAAAGGTAATAGTATATCCATTTCCTTCGGCAAATCCTTTAAGGTCTAACTTTAAGGAATCTTTATTCATTTGATCCCTAAACCAATCGCTAATATCATACTTAACACTATAAGGGTCGTTTGGCAAATAAAGCCGTGGTTGATTTCTTATGTATCCATCAAAATTTATTCTTTCAGGCTTTTGAGCATGAGCAAATAAAGTAACAAACAATAAAATGACTAGCGGTAAAAAATGTAAACGTTTCATAAATTCTATTTTGGTTAATAAATTTGGTAAGTGATTATTTTCTAAATATAGAATTATTTTTTTTGATTTGATTTGTCAGATCAATTCCTATTAAATAATAAATTTCTCTTTCCTTAAAACATCAATTAAATTTATTGCCAATAATTTCGACATGCTTATATTTGCATTTCGCAAACTTTACCTATATGATTAAAAAATCCACTTTAGCATTATTCGCTTTAATTGTTTTTATTACAACAAGTTGCATCAATCGTGATAAAAATAAAACCGAAAACAACCAATTAGTAATCTTTCATGCAGGTAGTTTATCTGTTCCGTTTAAGCAGATGAAAGATGAGTTTGAAAAAGCAAATCCCGGAGTTGAAATTTTGCTTGAGGCTGCTGGTAGCGTTCAGTGTGCACGTAAAATTACCGATCTGAATAAAGATTGTGACATCATGGCTTCTGCCGATTATAGTATTATTGATCAAATGTTAATACCTGAATTTGCTGATTGGAATATCCATTTTGCAACCAACGAAATGACCATTGTTTTTTATGATGCCTCAAAATATGCAAACGAAATTAATGCGCACAACTGGTACAATATACTTTTAAAAGATGATGTAATTTATGGGCGCTCCGATCCAAACGCTGATCCATGTGGATATAGAACATTATTAACTACGCAATTAGCCGAAAAATATTATAATCTACCCGGACTAACAGAAAAGATAAAATCTAAAAACCAGGAATATATTCGACCAAAAGAAGTTGATTTGTTGGCGTTACTCGAATCAAATTCGATCGACTATATCTTTTTATATCGTTCTGTAGCTCAGCAACACGGATTAAAATATGTTTCACTACCCGATTCAGTTAATTTAAAAGATCCATTATTAAATGATTTTTACCAATTAGCTAGCGTTGAAATTAATGGATCACAACCTGGTGAAAAGTTAGTACAAAAAGGACAGGCAATGGTTTATGGCTTAACCATTCTGAAGAACGCACCAAACAAAGCATTAGCCGAGAAATTTGTTCAGTTTGTGCTGGATGATAATGGTGGCAGAAAAATTCTTGAAAAAAACGGACAACCTGCATTAAAACTAACAAAACCTGAATACCTTAATAAAATACCTGCTGATATAAAGGTATTTTTAAGCAAATAATTTTTTTTGAAAAAAGCATTGTAAATCGAACTAGCTTATTATTTTTGCATTCGATATGTTTTATTTAACATATCGTAATAAAATAAAACCAAAACTAATTAATCTATGAAAAAGCTTATTTATTTATTATTGGTTGCTTTTATAGCAACAACAACTTTTGTATCGTGCGAAGACGAAGAAGAAACAAAATCTCCTTTTGTTACAGTGCAATTAGGTGCACAGGATAATACTACCTATGGTGGATTTTATTCAATTATTGAGAACAAGGTTTACACTCAGGATGTTGCCTTCACAAAGCAAGACAGAATCGATTTTTTGTGTTTTTACGAAGAAGGTAATGATATCGCATTAGCATCGCCCGGAGCAAATATTACTGGAATTTTTACCGGAAGTACATCGCCTGAAAACTGGACTGTAACTGATACAACATGGTATAACCAAACCGACCTAACTCCTGTACAGTTTGATGCTTTAACTGCTACCGATGAACTTATTGTATCATCATACAGCGAAGTGGATGCACGACGTAAGGCTAAATATCTAGCTGTTAACGATATTTATGCCTTTAAAACTCAGGATGCAAAATATGGTTTATTTAAAGTAACCGAAGTTGGGCCCGACTCAATTGGATACGTTAAGTTTACTTACATTATTAAGAAATAAGTGTTTTTAAGATGAAAAACCTACGCGGATAAATTCTCCTCGTAGGTTTTTTTGTTTTATCAGGTTATCATTTCAAATGATCAATCAAAAAAGTAAATTATGAGAACAAAAAAAGTAATTTTTCTTTTCGTACTCTCCATACTTCTTATTCGATGTACCGAAGATAATGGTGTTACATCTACACCCTTTATACTATTAAAAACAGGCGATCAATATACTATTAATGAAGCTTATGTACCCGTTGGAGGACAACTAAAATTCGGTATTTCTGCAGCAGGTGATGGGTTTGAAATAACCAACTTAACAGTTAAACGCAAAACAGATGCCGGCTCGGTTACGGAGCTCGATAAAGGAATGTTTATCAAGAAAGGCGGCCTTGATACTCTTTTAACTTATTATAAAGGTTATGCTGATAAGGAAACGTGGATTTTCTCAATAATGAACAGTAATCGAGACACTGCTTCTGTTTCAATCATTGTTAATAAAGGTTCTGGAAGTGCTTATGGCGATATTGATTTTTTTCCCTCGATAACCATTGGGTACCAAAACAATTCTACTCTTCCTAATTATGTTGATGCAAACTCCGGACAAGCATACACAAACTCGACAGTTGCAGGTAATGAATCGCTAATTGATTTGGTTAGCTATTATTATCTGAGCTCCGGAGCTTCATCGCCCACAATCTCATGCCCATCGTATAATACAGCAAAATCATACTATCCGGTTATGAACGATTGGACTGTTCAGAATTCAACCGTTTACGATTACTTTACAACCGATAATAATTTAATTTCTGCAACTGAGTTTGATACTGCACAAAACGACAGCTTACTGATAAATGGATACAAACCCGAGAGTGTTAGCGGAACCTGTAAATTTTGTTTTGCGGGCAAGGTAATCCCTTTTAAAACAAGTCAGGGTAAATACGGGCTTTTAAAGGTACTTCATGCCGACGAATTTGATACAGGGTATATTGAAATAGCTATTAAAATCCAGAAATAACTATTTGTAATGAAAAAAATACTTTTAACACTAAGCATAGTTCTATCAGCTATAGCTTTTACTTTCGCTCAATCGATTTTAAAAGGAAAAATTATTGATGGTAAAACAGAAAAAGCTATTAGCTATGCCAATATCTCGATTAAAAATAGTAAAGGTACTGTAAGTAATGAACATGGGGAATTTATTTTTTCAAATCTAAAAGCAGGAATTTATGATTTGCAGGTTTCATTTGTTGGTTATGAAACATCCAAACAAAAAATACAACTTAAAGATGATGAAATTGTTAACTTAACTGTTAAACTAAATTCAACAAGCATTACTGCCGATGAAGTAGTAATTACAGCAACAAAAACCGAGAATTACATTAAAGATATTCCAACGCGCATAAATCTTATTTCTCCCAGACAAATTGAGGCTTTACCAGCACAAACCACCGATGAGTTATTGGCATTTGTTCCCGGAATAAACATAAACAGATCGTTTGGTATTTACTCGCATTCCGCCGCGGTAACCATGCGTGGATTAAATGGGCAGGAACAAGGACGCGTATTGGTTATGATTGACGGTATTTCAGTAAATAAATCGGATGGTGGTTCGGTAAACTGGAATCTGTTAAATAACGATCAGATTGATCGGATTGAAGTGGTTAAAGGCCCCGGATCATCGCTTTACGGCGGCAATGCTATGGGCGGAGCAATTAATATCATCACTAAAAAACCTACAGAAAAAATTCAGGGCAAATTTAGCGCCGATTACGGAACCTATAGCACCATGCGTAGTCAGTTATATTTGGCTGGTCGCTTAAATCCATCAACAGATAAAGGATTTTACTGGAACCTTAGTAGTTTTTACAGGCAGAGTGATGGCTACATGACTGCCTCTGAGGCCGATCAGCTTGCAAATAAATATCTTGTAAAGTCAGACCTTAACGAATGGGCTGCTACAGCTAAAATCGGTTATGATTTTAACCAATTCAACGGACTGGAACTCGATATGATCTATTACGATGATGACAGAGCTACAGGTGAAAAGGTGTTTCAACCTGAAGGAAACAATCGCGAACACGATACTTATCAGGTTAGAGCTAAATATAATGGCCAAAAAAACAACCTTAGCTGGAATATAAATCTTTTTTACCTGAACGAAGATTATAAAAGAAT
>JAVEZW010000190.1:0-7489 GCA_034002805.1 Bacteroidales bacterium
GCTATTTTCGGAATCGTTTAAAGGAATTGCAATCGTTCCGCAAAACCCAGCAGTAATGGGAGGACAGCTATTTAAGGTAAATACTGTTTCTGGAAATTCAAGGATTGCTGTTTTTTACAATGATTCATTGAGTGCTTCGTACTACTTAAGCAACGGAAACCGATTTGGTACTTACAAATACAATACAGCAGGTTCGCAACTTAACAACTTTTTAGAAAACCCCGAAGCCGAAAGTGACTCGTTAATTTATCTGCAAGGCCTTAATGGTGTTCACTCCAAGATAATTCTTAATAACTATATCGATTGGATTAATGTATCAAAATATTCGATTATTAAGGCTGAATTGATATTCCCGATTTATGAAACCGGAGAATCACAAAATTACTTTTACCCGGATAATTTATATCTTGCCCAAGCCGAAACAGATTCTACTTTTATAACAACAATCGATGCTGATAATAGTAAGTTTTTTGATGGAACTCTTGACCTTACCAAAAAGCAATATCGATTTGATATATCAAGATACATGCAGAACCTGTTAAATGGTAAAGAAACTGATTCGTGCATGTATATCAGAATTAACAATTATAATTCTGAACCCAACAGAGTGGTATTAAAATCCGGAGATAATATCAAACTCAAAATTACATACACCAAACATTAATAAATTATGTGTGGAATAGTAGGTTACATTGGCGACAAACAGGCTTATCCAATACTTATTAATGGCTTAAAGCGACTCGAATATCGTGGTTACGATTCTGCAGGAGTCTCTATCCTGAATAAAACGGTTAAAGTATTTAAAAAGAAAGGCAAAGTGTCTGATCTTGATGATTTTGCCTCAAAAAAAGATACTTCAGGATCAATTGGAATTGGACATACCCGTTGGGCTACACATGGCGAGCCAAACGATGTAAATGCACATCCCCACATCTCAATGAATGGTCATTTTATACTTATTCATAACGGTATAATTGAAAACTATAGCCGGCTAAAGGAAAAATTAGCCGACAGAGGATATAAGTTTAAATCAGAAACTGATACTGAAGTATTAGCCAATCTTATTGAATACATTTACTTAAAAGGAAAAGTTACTGCAGAGATTGCTGTTCGTTTAGCGCTTTCGAAAGTTGTTGGAGCATACGGGTTGGCTATTATTTGCAAAGGCGAACCCGACAAGCTCATAGCGGCAAGAAAAGGAAGCCCATTAGTAATTGGTGTTGGCGAAGGAGAATATTATATCGCATCTGATGCAACTCCGATCGTTGAACATACCAAAAGTGTTATTTATTTAAATGATGATGACGTTGCTATTCTTAGTCGCGATGGACTAAATCTTAAAACAATAAAAAATGATAGCCTTATCCCAAAGATTCAGAAGGTAGATTTAGATATTGGTGAGATTGAAAAAAATGGTTTCGATCATTTTATGATGAAAGAAATCTTTGAACAACCACGATCTATCTTTGATACATTTAGAGGAAGAGTTTCTCTTGACAAAAAGGAGATTCATTTAGGTGGATTATATACAGTACTTCCAAAGCTTATCGAAGCAAAAAGAATTATAATCATTGGTTGCGGAACATCGTGGCATGCAGGATTAGTAGGTGAGTATTTAATTGAAGAGCTTGCCAGAATACCAGTTGAGGTTGAATATGCTTCGGAGTTCAGATACAGAAGTCCTATTATTTATCCAGATGATATAATTATAGCGATCAGTCAGAGTGGTGAAACCGCCGACACACTTGCAGCAATTAAACTGGCTAAACAGTCGGGAGCAACTGTAATTGGTATTTGCAACGTTGTTGGATCAAGCATTCCTCGAGAAACACATGCAGGAGTTTATACACATGCCGGACCAGAAATTGGTGTAGCATCAACAAAAGCATTTACTGCTCAGGTAACTGTGCTTACCATGATGGCAATAGCTTTAGGTCACGAAAGAGGAACAATTAATAAAAAAGATTTCGAAGAATTAATTAATGAGCTTCATAGCATTCCTTCGAAGATCGATAAAATATTAAAAAAGAACAAAGATTACTTAAAGGTTAGCAAGCTTTATAAGGACGCAACCAACTTCTTATATCTGGGACGTGGGAGTTTGTTTCCTGTAGCTCTTGAAGGTGCTTTAAAACTCAAAGAAATATCGTATATCCATGCCGAAGGTTATCCTGCAGCCGAAATGAAACACGGTCCCATTGCACTCATTGATGAAAAAATGCCGGTTGTGGTTTTGGCCACCAAGGATAAATCATACGAAAAAATTGTTTCAAATATTCAGGAGGTAAAAGCCAGAAAGGGAATCGTTATAGCTATTGTAAGTGAAGGAGATACCATCATTAAAAAACTGGCAGATCATACACTCGAAATACCCGAAACTCGTGAAGAACTATCGGCTTTGTTAGCTGTAATTCCTTTACAAATACTTTCATATCATATTGCCGTATTGCGTAATTGTAATGTTGATCAACCACGCAACCTTGCAAAATCAGTTACGGTGGAATAATAAATTTCTATTTATACAAAAAAAGCAGCGTTTCCGCTGCTTTTTTTTATCTCTGTCGATATTGTTTATCGTAATATTTTTCGTAATCACCGCTTAGAATGTGATTTAACCAGTCTTCGTTCTGCAAATACCAGTCAACTGTTTTTTCTAATCCTTCGGCAAATTGCAGTGATGGTTTCCAGCCCAGCTCTTTCTGAATTTTTGATGAATCTATTGCATATCGCAAATCATGTCCGGCGCGATCTTTAACAAAAGTAATTAGTTGAGCCGATTCACCTTTGGCACGATTCAGCTTTTTGTCCATAATCTCGCATAGCGTATAGATAAGATCAATATTCTTCCATTCGTTATTACCACCAATATTATAGGTATCGCCTACTTTTCCTTTATGAAAAATCAGGTCAATTGCATTAGCATGATCAATAACAAATAACCAGTCGCGGATATTTTCACCCTTGCCATAAATTGGAATTGATTTTTTGTTTTTTATGTTATTGATTGAAAGAGGAATAAGTTTTTCGGGAAACTGATTTGGTCCATAATTATTTGAGCAATTCGAAATAACTACAGGTAATTTATAGGTGTGATGATATGCTCTTACTAAATGATCTGAACTTGCTTTGGATGCCGAATATGGACTTCTTGGATCATAAGCTGTTTCTTCGATAAATAATCCTTCATCCCCAAGCGAACCGTAAACCTCATCGGTAGAGATATGATAGAATTTTTTATTCTGAAGATTCTTTCCCCATGTTTTTCTGGCAGCATTTAACAAGTTAACTGTTCCTACAATATTGGTCATAATAAACTGATTCGGATCAGCAATAGATCTGTCAACATGCGATTCGGCCGCAAGGTGAATTACACCATCAAATTGATACTTTGCAAAAAGGTCATCAACGAATTTTTCATTGGTTATATCACCTCTTTCGAAAGTATAGTTTGGTGCTTTTTCTATATCTTTTAGATTTTCAAGGTTACCTGCATAAGTAAGAGCATCCATGTTAACAATTTTATAGTCAGGATAATTTTTTACAAATAACCTCACAACATGCGAACCAATAAATCCAGCTCCTCCGGTAATTAATAATTTCATTATATTTTATTTTTTTTAACAATACAAACTATTTGTAAGAAACTATTTAAAATCCATTTTTCGGTTAATGTACTCTTCGTAATTTTTCACCAAAGGAACATACTTTTGTTCAACAATAGGTGATGAAATCATGTAATCGGCTGTTGACCTGTTACATGCAGTAGGAACATTATATAGAACAGCTATTCGAAGCAGAGCCTTAACATCTACATCGTGAGGTTGCGGTTGCATTGGATCCCAAAGAAAAATAAGCATATCTATCTTACCTTCGGCAATTAAAGCCCCTAATTGCTGATCACCACCCAAAGGACCAGATTTTAGTCTGGTTAAACTGAAATCTTTTAATTTTTCAGCCGGCAAATTCTGCTCCATAACTTCCTGAACAAGTCTGCCTGTTGTACCAGTGCAAATTAGCTTATGCCTATGGAGTTTATCGAAATTGTTTTTAACCCATTCGGCAAGATCTTTTTTACGATTATCATGAGCAACAAGCCCTATATTTTTAACATCATCCATTCAACAACAATTTATTTTAGGTTTCTGCAATTTTTCTCCCACTCCCAGGCCGATTTCAACGTATCTTCAAGACTAACTTCTGCTTTCCAGCCTAATTCATTGTTCGCAAATTGGGTATCAGCAAAAACAGCTTCGGTATCACCCTCACGGCGACCAACAATTTTATATTTCAAATCCTGTCCGGTAGATTTTTTGAATGCATTAACAACCTCCAACACTGAAGAACCTTTGCCAGTACCAAGGTTAAAAACCTCAAAATTATTTTTAGTATTTTCTGCTAGCATTCTTTTTACCGAAACAACATGGGCTTTTGCAAGATCTACAACATTAATATAATCACGTATTGCTGTACCATCGGGAGTGTTGTAATCATTACCAAACACTTTTAACTCATCGCGCACTCCTGCAGCAGTTTGAGTAATAAATGGAATTAAATTATTTGGAACTCCTATTGGCAATTCGCCAATCAAAGCTGAAGTATGAGCACCAATAGGATTAAAATATCTGAGGGCGATCGCTTTTAATGATTCATGTGCTTTAATAGTATCAGAAATAATTTCTTCGGCCATTTGCTTTGTGTTTCCATAAGGCGATGTAGCCTGCTTAATTGGGGCTTTCTCGGTTACTGGCAATTCATCGGGCTCTCCATAAACCGTGCACGACGAGGAAAAAACAAGATTATGAACCTTATAATCAATCATTCCTTGCAACAGGTTCATTAACGATATTAAGTTGTTTTGATAATACATTAATGGTTTTTCAACTGATTCGCCCACTGCTTTATATGCTGCAAAGTGAATTACCGCACAAACTTTTCTGTAAATTTTAAAGAAATTGTGAACACGTTCGTTATCGCACAAATCAAACTGTTCGAAATATGGCCTACGGCCTGTAATTTTTGAAATACCATCTAAAACAGATTTTTCTGAATTAGAAAGATTATCGATAATCACCACGTCAAATCCTTCGTTCATCAACTCTACAACCGTGTGTGAACCAATATAACCTGTTCCGCCTGTTACTAATACTAATTTATGCATTAAATAATCTTTAGAATTGTAAAAATAATCATTAAAATGCAATTCTTGGTTAACTTCTTTAAAAGTCAGTTATAAAATTGATGTATCATTCAACTGTACCGTGAAAAATTTCTATATATTTGTTTTTGCTAAAAATGGATATTAAAACTTACATAAAAGATTATTTGTTAGTAAACGATGGAATAATAATTCCAGAGTTTGGCGGATTTATCTCAGAGGATGAATCTGCAGTTTTTGATTCAACTGAAAATGTGTTTTTACCTCCATCTAAAAAATTACAATTTAAACCCGATTTTTCATACAAAGATGATTCGTTTGCCGAGTTTATTGCTCAAAATGAAGCAATTGAGTTAAAATCTGCAATAGAGAAACTGGACGAATTTGTGGTTAATTTAAAGACCCAGCTTAAAAATAAAAAATCAGTTACCATTGAGGATATTGGCACCTTTAGCTTATCAGCAAAAGATGAGATTCGGTTTGAACAGGATAAAAAAACAAACTTCTTAGCAGATTCATTTGGGTTAAACTCAGTAAAAACAAGCAATATTGCTAATAAAAAGGAGCTAGTTGCCAAGAATAAAGCGCCGAGACCAACAAAATCAATAAAAAAAATACTGGTATTTGCAGGCAGTTTTATAATTATAGCCGTATTATTAATCTTTGCCTGGGACTTTACTAATGGATTCTCTGATCTAAGCTTATTTTCAGGCAATCTGCAAACTGAAACAACACCAACAACAGAAACCACAACAAAGTCTGTTGAATATCTCGACAGCATTGCACGTGCTGACAGCATTAAAGCCACTATTAACAAAACAATTGATGTTACTACCGGTAAAAAAGAAGCCCTCTTTTATACTGATCAGAAAAAAGATTCAGAAAAATCAATCCCTGAATTCTCAAAATTTTATATTATAGCTGGTAGTTTTCAGAGTTTAAATAAAGCCGAAATCTTTAGTAAGGAGCTTAATAAAAAGGGATATTCAACCGAAATAATTCATTCGGATAATAATCTTTTTAGGATTTCGATTGCATCGCACACTTCGGAAGGAGCTGCTTTAAAGGAATTGTATAAATTAAGAACCAATCCCGAAATAAAACAAGTTTGGATTTTAAAATCCAACTAGTTTCTTTACCAAATCTTCGCCATTCTTTATATCAATCCAAAGAGTTTGAATACCAAGCACCTTAGCTGTTCGGATATTTGCTTCGGAATCATCAATAAATAATGTCTCATCTGGAATCAGATTGCTATGTTTGAGTACGTGCTTGTAAATATCTAAATCAGGTTTTCGTTGCCCTATCTCGAATGAATAATATGCTTTTTCAAACAAGCTATTGAAACTAAAACCGTAAACTGTGTTAAAATCCGAATTATATTTATCGAAATGTATTTTATTGGTGTTACTTAAAAGAAAGGTACGGTATTTACTTTTCGTTTTCTGTATCAGTTCGATTCTTTCTTTTGGAAAATCAAGCAACATAGCACTCCATGCTTCATCAATCTGAACATCGCTAACCGCTTTGTCAATATGTTTTCGTATTTCCATTCGAAATTGATCGGGAGTAATTAAGCCTTTCTCCAATAAATCAAATAAATCGGTTTGATTAATTAAGGTATAGCTGTTTTCGAAGTTTAAAAAGCCAAGGTTCTTCATTGCTGAAGCTGTTTTTTCAGTTTCGAGATTTATGATTACACCACCCAAATCGAAAATAATATTTTTTATATGGTCTTTATTCATTGATTTTTATGAATTTAAACAGCAAAAATAGAAAACATTTACAGAATAGCTGATCTTTTTATAATTTTATCAAAAATCATTTAATGAGAATAAACAACAAGAATTATCAAACCATCTGGATAAAAGATAAGGATCCCAACACGATTCATATTATAGATCAGCGATTCCTGCCCTTTGAATTTAAGACAGCCGATTTAAGAACATATAAGGATGTTTTTATCGCTATTAAAGACATGTGGCTTCGTGGTGCTCCTCTTATTGGTGTTGCCGGAGCATATGGAATGTATCTCGGATTATTGGAAATTGATTCAGAAAAAAACGTACAAAAAGAAATCAGCAACATTGCATCGTATTTAAAGTCAGCCCGCCCTACTGCAGTAAATCTTCAGTTTGCTGTTGATCTGGTTACTGATCAAATAAGAAATAAAAACTCACTTGAAGAAAAGGTAAAAACTGCTTTTGAAACCGCGAATAAACTCAGAAATAAAGAAATAGAAAATTGTCAGAAGATTGGTGAATACGGATTGCCTTTAATAGAAAAATTAAGTAAAGAAAAAAAGGGTGAAGTAGTTAACATCTTAACCCATTG
>JAVEZW010000191.1:0-7439 GCA_034002805.1 Bacteroidales bacterium
CGTTTGTTTTATGATATGATAAAAGGGGGTGACTTTCGTGCTCGTGAAGCGAATGTTTACCGTGCAGCCGAAGTAAGTAACGGAATAATTGATCAGCTTACTGCTCAAGGTGTTCCTTTTGCACGTGAATATGGAGGAACACTTGCTAACAGAACATTTGGCGGGGTTCAGGTATCACGAACATTCTATGCCCAGGGTCAAACAGGTCAGCAGGTACTTCTTGGTGGTTATTCGGCTATGAAACGACAAGTTGCGCTAGGTAAAATAAAAATGTTTACACGACGACAAATGCTCGATTTGGTTATTATTGATGGCAAAGCTCGTGGCATTATTACACGTAATTTAGTTACAGGTGAGATAGAAAAACATTCGGCACATGCAGTGGTATTAGCTACTGGAGGTTACGGAACCATATATTATTTATCAACTCTTGCAGTAAACTCAAATGGATCTGCTGCATGGCAGGCATACAAGAAAGGTGCATTTTTTGGTAATCCCAGCTTTGTTCAGATTCACCCGACGAGTATTCCTGTGTTGAATGATTATCAATGCAAACTGACTTTGATGTCAGAATCATTACGAAATGATGGCCGAATATGGGTGCCCAAAGAAAAAGGAGACAAACGTAATCCAAATGAAATACCTGATGAGGAAAGAGATTACTTTCTTGAGAGACGCTATCCTGCATTCGGGAATCTAGTTCCCAGAGATGTTGCAAGTCGCGCAGCAAAAGAACGTTGCGATGCAGGTTATGGTGTTGGAAAAACAGGACTAGCCGTTTACCTCGATTTCAGAGATGCTGTAAAAAAACAAGGAGAAAAGGCAATAAAAAGCAAATACGGAAACCTCTTCGATTTATACGAAAAGATTACAGGTGATATTCCATACAAAACACCTATGATGATTTATCCTGCGGGACATTACACAATGGGTGGTTTGTGGGTTGATTATAATTTAATGACAACCATTCCTGGTCTTTTTGCAATTGGCGAGGCCAACTTCTCTGATCACGGTGCAAACCGTTTGGGAGCTAGTTCGCTAATGCAAGGTGCCGGTGATGGATATTTTATTCTTCCCAGTACCATTACAAATTACCTTGCTGATGAAATATCAACAAAACTTCCATCAACTGAAGCACCTGAATTTGAGGAGGCTGCTAAAGCTGCAAAGGATCGGCTCGATAATTTCCTGAAAATAAATGGTAAGCAAACAGCTACATCTTTCCATAAAAGATTAGGACATATTATGTGGAATTATTGCGGTATGTCGCGCAACGAAGAAGGGCTTAGGAAAGCATTAGGAATGATTGATGACCTGAAAAAAGAATTCTGGAGCGACCTGAAAATTCCAGGAAAAGTTGAAGAGTTAAATCAGGAACTTGAAAAAGCTTCACGTATAGCTGATTTTATTGAGCTTGCAAAACTCATGGTTATTGACGCATTAAATCGCAAGGAATCATGTGGAGCACATTTCCGCGAAGAAAGTCAGACCGAAGGTGGTGAAGCTCAGCGAATCGATTCTGAATATTCTTTTGTTGCTGCATGGGAGTATCAGGGCGATGACAAAGAACCGTTGTTGCATAAAGAAGAACTGAAATTCGAAAATGTTGAAGTAAAAGTAAGAAGTTATAAATAGAAATTAGATATGAGATTTGAGACATGAGATATTAGACTTTTGAATCTCATTACTCAAATCTTGATACTCAAATCTAAAATAAGTAAACATGAAAATAAAACTAAATATCTGGAAACAGGAATATGCTAAAGCAAAGGGTCGGTTTCAAAAATTTGAGCTTGATGAAGTGGCCGAAGAAATGTCTTTTCTGGAGATGCTCGATTCTCTAAATGAAAAATTAATCAAAGAAGGACAGCAACCGGTTGCTTTTGAGCACGATTGCCGCGAAGGTATTTGTGGATCATGCGGTTTGTACATTAATGGCCGGCCTCACGGTCCTGGGGACGAGATTGGTACTTGTCAGTTGCATTTGCGGGCGTTTAAAGATGGCGATACCATCACTATTGAACCATGGCGTGCCAAAGGTTTTCCTGTAATTAAAGATTTAATTGTTGATCGCAATGCTTTCGATAAAATTATGGCAGCAGGAGGTTTTATTTCTGTCGATACTGGTCAGGCTGTTGATGGTAATGCAATTCTTATTTCAAAGATTGCTGCCGACAAGGCATTTGATGCTGCTGCTTGTATTGGTTGCGGAGCATGTGTAGCTGCCTGCAAAAACTCATCTGCAATGCTTTTTGTTGCAGCTAAAGTTTCGCAACTCGCTTTATTGCCGCAAGGAAAAGTAGAAGCAAAACGTCGGGCTTTAAATATGATCGCTAAAATGGATGAGCTTGGATTCGGAAGCTGCACGAACACAGGAGCATGCGAAGCCGAATGCCCCAAAGGAATATCAATCGATTATATTGCAATGCTTAATCGCGAATATTTGTGTGCATCATTCACTGAGGCTGAATAGTATAAACAATTTTATTTTCTGATTAAACAAATGATGAGGCTTAATCAAAAGCCTCTCTTTTTCGCATATACACTTCGACAAGCTCAGTGTGACAGCTAGATTATTAGATTGTTGTCATTTTGAGCCTGTCGAAAAACAGACAACAATCGTGCTTTTTATACAACCACATAATTTATTCTAAAACAACTTTAAACGATTATTATTCAGAAGGTTGAGACCCGGACTTGCTTGCCTTCTTGCTCCCTTGGTATAGCTCATATTTTTGTAATCGGCATTCCATGGGGCCATTAAACAATTTAATTTTTCGTGATGTTCGTAATCCAAAGAATTTCAATGCTTCATAGTTTGCACTGATAATCCATGCGTCGCAACCCTGATAAAAATGTTTTAAGCGGGACCCCATATCTTTATAAAAATTGACAATGTCATCCATTTTTAACCGCTCACCATAAGGTGGGTTAATAACTACTATTCCTTTTCCAGCAGTATGGGTGGTTTGAAAGAAATCAACACATTCAAATTCAATCAAGTCTTGCACTCCGGCTCTTTTTGCATTTTCGATTGCAATAGAAATGGCAGTTTTATCAGAATCTTTAGCAAATATTTTAACATCGGATTGAATAATTTTAGCATTGGCCTCAGCTTTTACATTATTCCAAATTTCTTCGTCAAAATCCTTCCAATTTTCAAAGTTAAATTTCCGGTTTCGACCCGAAGGGATGTTATTTGCTAATAGAGCTGCCTCAATCGGGAATGTGCCAGAGCCACACATAGGATCAATAAAATCACTTTTTTTATCCCATTGCGAAAGCAAAATGATTCCGGCTGCCAATACTTCACTTATCGGGGCTTCACTTTGAGCAAGCCGGTAATTACGTTTACCCAATGATGAACCTGAACTATCGAGTGAAACAATTACTGATTTGTCGCTAATATGCACATTAATTCGCATATCAGGATTTACAGGATCAACAGATGGTCTGATTCCAAATTTTTCGCGAAACTGATCCGCAATCGCATCTTTTGATTTTAGAGCAACATATTTGGAGTGATTAAAAATATCACTATGGGTGGCGCCATCAATAGCAAAGGTATTGTTGTAGGTAAAATATTCGCTCCAGTCAATTTTTTTTATTTTATCGTATAACTGCTGCTCGTTGGCTGCAAAAAACGAATGTATGGGCTTAAGAATCTTTACAGCGGTTCTTAAAAGCAAATTACTTTTGTAAAGCATTGCTTTATCACCCTTAAATCGTACTGCACGATTTAGTAATTCAACATCCGTTGCACCAATCTCGCGAAGTTCATCAGCGAGTATTTCTTCTAATCCAAATATGGTAGTAGCAATAATTTCAAACTTTTCCAAAGTGTTATTTTTTAATGATTCTAGAATTTATCCTGCGGTAATAACTAATATTTTCCAAAAGTAAAGAATTTAAAACTACAACCCAAAAAAAACAGTTAGTCAGGATTTTGGTTAAGCAGAAAAAAGTACTTTTACAAACCGATTAACGATTTAATGTTTTTTAGAATTAAATGAAGATTGCAATTATTGGAGGAGGTGCTGCCGGCTTTTTTTCGGCAATTGCTGCAAAGGAGAATTATCCTGATGCAAAGGTGGTAATTTTCGAGAAAGCTCAAAAAGTATTAGCCAAGGTTAAAATCTCTGGCGGAGGAAGATGTAACCTGACCAATGGTTGTGACTCTATAACAGAACTTTGTAATGCATATCCCAGAGGTGGAAAAAGTTTAAAGAAAGCCTTTCATGTTTTCAATAATAAAGATACAATGCACTGGTTCGAATCCCGAGGTGTTCCTTTGGTAGTTCAGAGTGATAATTGTGTTTTTCCTGTTTCGCAGGATTCTCAAAGTATTATCGATTGTTTTTTGCGTGAGGCAAAAAGGCTCAAGATTGAAATAAAAACAGGAATGGGAGTAAAGTCGATTCATCCGAGGAATGAATTATTGGAATTGAAATTTATGCAAGAAGATATTTCTCCGGAAATTTATGATAAAATTATTGTTACAAAGGGAGGCTCTCCTAAAAGAGATGGATTAAACTGGCTGGAAAATCTAAATCACGAAATCGAAAACCCTGTACCTTCTTTGTTTTCTTTTAAAATGTCTGCAGAGCCAATAACCCAGCTTATGGGAATTGTTGTCGAAAATACGCAGGTGAGCATTCAGAGAACAAAGATAAAATCAAATGGCCCATTGCTTATAACACACTGGGGAATGAGCGGGCCAGCAATTCTAAAACTATCATCATTTGGAGCAAGAGAGCTAAGTGCAATAAATTATCATTTTAAAATTCAGGTAAACTGGGCAAACGAACAAAATAATGAAATTGTTATAAACGATCTTAACTGCATTAGTAAGGAGTACCCCAATAAATTCGTTTCCAATATCAAGCCTTATGGATTGCAGGAAAGATTGTGGTTGTTTTTATTGGAGAAAATTGAAATTCCAACCAATAAAAAGTGGAACGAGTTAGGGAAAAAAGGGCTAAATAAACTAACAGAAGTTTTAACAAACGATATTTATTCAGTGAATGGCAAATCAACGTATAAAGAAGAGTTTGTAACGTGCGGCGGGGTTAGCCTGCAAAGCATTGATCTGAATACCATGCAAAGCAAAACATGTAAAAA
Organism: Bacteroidales bacterium; assembly: GCA_034002805.1. Lineage (GTDB taxonomy): Bacteria > Bacteroidota > Bacteroidia > Bacteroidales > UBA12077 > UBA12077. The sequence goes on from JAVEZW010000191.1 coordinate 5,122, forward strand.
TATTTACTTTGCCGGCGAAGTGTTGGATATAGATGCAATTACTGGCGGTTTTAACTTGCAGGCTGCTTGGACAACCGGATTTATTGCAGGGAAACTTGGGTAGTATCTAGATCTTTAAATTTAGAAATTCTTTAGTAAAAATAAAAAGAGGCTGTCTAAAAAGCCTCTGATTTGATGTCTACACTTCGACTGGCTCAGTGTGACATCCAAAATATGAATTTGTTGTCATATTGAGCTTGTCGAAATATGAACAACTTGCAAACTTTTTATATAGCCTCTTTTCTTAAATGATTTCTTACGATCGCATCGTTTCTTCAACCTCTTCAATAGTTATCGGAATTCGTTTACCGATAATCTGACAACCTGTTTCAGTTACTAAAATATCATCTTCTAAACGAATACCACCAAATCCGGAATATTCATCCAAAACTTTATCGTAATTAATAAAGTTTGCATTTATTTTCTCAGCTTTCCACTTTTTAACTAAATCAGGAATAAAATAAATACCTGGTTCGTTGGTTAACACAAATCCGGGTTGTAATCTTCGGCCAAGTCGCAAACCACGCAAACCGAACTGAGTGGCACGCCTTATTTCCTGATCATAACCAACATAATCTTCACCGAGGTTTTCCATATCGTGAACATCGAGGCCCATCATATGACCTAGTCCGTGTGGCATGAACATAGCATGTGCTCCTTCGCGAACCGCTTCTTCAGCATTTCCTTTCATCAGGCCTAGATCAATTAATCCTTTAGCAAGTACTTTTGCTACTTCTAAATGAACGCTCTGATAAGTAACACCTGGCTTGGTTAATGATATTCCATGGTTAATGCCGTTTAGCACAATATTGTAAATATCTTTTTGCTTTTGCGAAAATTTCCCACCTACCGGAAATGTTCTGGTATTATCGCTGGCATAATGCATATTTGTTTCAGCACCGGTATCGGTTAGCAATAACCGGCCAGTTTCAAGCATGTTCCCATGATAATGATTGTGAAGGGTTTCTCCGTTTTGCGATAGGATTATTGGAAACGAAAGAGCAGAACCGTAAGATAAAGCAATACCCTCAATTGCACCAGCAATCTCCTGCTCAAGAATTCCGGGTTTTGCCATTTTCATTGAGGTTGTATGCATTTTATATCCTATGGCGGCTGCTTTTATTAGCTCTTCAATTTCGTGTTTGTCTTTAATAGAGCGCATTTCAACCACTGCTTTTATTAAATCAACAGAAACATAATTTTCGGCTTCGGTATGACTAATTTCTAGTAGATTGCTGAACTGTATTACTGTATCACCACGATAAAAGGGCAAAATATGAATAATACGTTCCTGATTATTTGCATTTCGTAAATAATTCCCTAGATGATTTATTGGTTCAGTATTTTCAACACCAACCTGAGCAGCTAGTTCTTTAATCTTTGGTTGCGGGCCCATCCAGATAATGTCATCAATAGTAAAATCGTTGCCGAATAAATACTCTTTACCAGATTCAAGATCAATTAAGCCAGCAAGATTTGGCATATCCAACCCAAAATAATAGAGAAACGAACTATCTTGTCTGAAATGGTAAGTATTATCAGGATAATTAAATGCAGACTCCTTATTTCCTAAAAAAAGAACAAGCCCGTTTTTAATCTTATTTTTCAATCGGTTACGACGATCGATGTAAACATCTTTTCTAAACATATAATAGGTTTTTAATGAATAATCAAAATTAAAATGGAAGTCTAAATTACAATCCATTTTTCAAATATCAAAGGCTAAAAATTTTAATTAGCAAAAATCACATAATTTGATTTTGACAAATCGTTTTAAAAAAGGTTTGATGTTAAAAAGATTATTTTTAAAATCAGAAACCGGTTAAAATCCTTTCAAAATAATACGTTTATGGGTTATGAACATTAACTCATTTATATTCAAATAGATTTTTCTTAAAAATTAATTGCGAATAGGCTTGGTTTTTTATAATAATTTAATATATTCGCAGTTTATCAACATCTTATTAACAAACTTAAGATTAATTTTATGCCTTACCGACGATTACCAAATACCGACAGTTCCCGTCTGAAAGCTATTAAAATTGCTTATGCAAAAGGGAAAGCCATAATTCCAATGGAACTTGCATTTAAACAGGGTACTTTTCAGCGTGTTTTATCCTTTTTACCAAAGCTCGAAAAGGTAATTGCAGAGCATAAAACTACGTATGACATTCAAGTAAAGAACAATAAAGAATATCTAAAAAAATTAAAAAAGGCGAAGTTATACGTCTCTCATTTTATACAAGTTGTAAATATGGCCATTGTTCGTGGTGAGCTGC
>JAVEZW010000192.1:0-7397 GCA_034002805.1 Bacteroidales bacterium
TCAAAAATATCCAGAATTAATAATCCATCTAACGCATCGTTAAATTTAGGATCAATATTAAACCCTATAATCTTGGCATTGAGCTGCAAATACTTTTTTAATAAAATGGGTACTCTGTAGTTATTTTCAATATCCTGAATAACCTTATCAATGCGCGAAACATCGTTATCAAAATCGCTAACCAGCATATCACGATCAACCATCTTATCAGTTGTTGCAACAAAATCCTTGCGTGGAGTAATATAGCCGGCTAAATTATAATCCCAGAAATGCTTTTGAATAAATTCAACAATTAACGATTTCGAAAATTTCGAAAAATCATTACTTATACTAACAGGTCCAATTAAATAGCGGTAATCGGTATTTTTCAGTAAAAAGAATAGTAATCCTTTCCAAAGCAAAAACAATGGTAATGGCTTACGCTGATATTCTTTTATAATAAATGACCGGCCCAACTCAATAGACTCGTTCAGATAAAAACCAAAATCTTTCTTTATCTTAAATAATGAATTAATATAAAATCCACTAATTCCGTATTGAGCCAAAATATCTTTCCCTTTACCAAGGCGGTAAGCACCAACAACTCGTTTTGCCTCATCGTCCCAAACAATAAGCTGATGATAATAAAAATCATATTCATCAATATCAATGCTGCGATTTGTTCCTTCACCCACTTCACGGAATGTTATTTCGCGTAGACGGCCAATTTCATGAACCAGGTTAGGCATTTCTGTTGATGGAGCACAAAAAACACTATAGTTTTGATTTACAAATAGTAGATAATCATTTTTAAGTTTCTCAACCTCCTCAATAATTAATTGCTGTCCACAAGGTTCAACAATTGTTTCAGCCTTTTTTACTTTGCGATTAAAGAACGGAACATAAAATTTTTTTGCTTCAAGCGATGTTCCCAAGGCATAAGTTCTTGCTCGCAGGTATCTGCCATAGTGAGCAATATCAGTAAATTCAGCTTGCTCTTTTACAGGAATTGGATTTCCTATACGTATCTTAATAGTTTTATTCTTTTTGTTAAATAACTCAGATGGTAATTTGGCTGTTCTTAATATAGGATGAATTTGCCCGAGCATATGAAAAAGTCTGCTATTGGTTCCCTGAAAATAAACCGGTATAACTGGAACCTCGGCTCTTTTTATAAATTTAAGTATTGATTGCTGCCATTCGCGATCTTGGATATTGCCCGATTCGGGTTGATATGATGATACTTCGCCTGCCGGAAAAATGGCTAATCCTTTGCCTTCATCAAGATGTGCAAGAGCATGCTTAATTCCTGAAAAACTTGAACTTGCTCCTTTATTTGTCTCAAATGGATTTACCGGAAATACAAATTGTTTTATTGGTGGAATTTTTTCTAATAAGAAATTACCCATCGCTTTAAAATCAGGTCTTTTCTCATAAAAAATCTTCATTAAAATAAGTGCATCTATGCCGCCAAACGGATGATTTGACGTTACAATAAATGGACCCTTTTCTGGTATTCTTTTTAAATCATCTTCCCTTATTTCAAAATTAAATTCTAAATTTTCAATAACCGAATTAATAAAATTGATCCCATCCTTATCTTTGTTTTGAGAATAAAGGTTATTGAGCTTATTTAATTTTAACAGTTGCATTAGAAACTTAGCAATAATTTCCCCTCCTATATTGTCAAGTTTAATCGCTTTAGATAAATCCTTTGATGAAATTAAATGCATAGTTAAAAAGTTTTTAATTTTCAAATTTACAATTTATAAATCGATTTTCTCAACTTCAAAAGCATCCTGTAAGGTTTACACTGATTACCAACTGATTAATTTTTGAAACCAGATATCTGAAGTGTTTTTTGATTTAAAAACATTTTTTTTAATGATTGTTCAGCTTTTCTGATCCATACAGCAACTATCGCAATGAATAACCTTGGGAAAATAAGCCATCCAATACTAAAACCCAATGTTAAGAATAATAATGGATCTTCAAGCTGTGAGTGCGACAAGGCAATATGATGATTTAGCAAATCAGCATCGTGTTTATCCATTTTATTTGTTTCGAGCTGATCGATAATTATTGCTGAACCATAGGCTAGCCCGATAAAGTTTGCTGCTATCCATGAAAAAGAGGTTGTTGGGTTCAATCCAAAAAGCTTCATAAATGGTTTTAGAGGAATAACCAATAGCTTCATCAAACCAAACTCTTCAAGCATTTTTTGACCTATTAGCAAAAGATTTACAATAACCAGAATTTTTATGATAGTGATTGAAATAGCATGAATCCAGTTTAATAAAACATCATAAAAAACTAATTCTTTATGAACGATATTCTCAGCAATGATCGATGCCTGGCCAGGCATAATCAAGTTCAGCAACCAGCCTACAATAAAACTGGCAATTAATCGTAATAATAACATTCGAACAACAGAAGAACCTGTTTTTCTTAATACTGCCGACTCAATGATAAACCCATGCGAAATAAGGCACATAACTGCTATAATGGTTCCTTCGCGGGTTGGAAGAGCTAAGGTAGTTAATACAGCAACAACAGAATAAATATTTGTAAAAATACTTGTAATTAACACTACGGCTGCAACACCTGGTAATCCGATTAATTTAAAAACAGGTGTGGTATATTGTGCAATAAAATCGATTCCCCCAAAATAATCGAGCATGACTACAGCAAACGAAACAGGAATGGTTATTTTAAGCAACCAGTATGCTGTCTTTAGTCCTTTTGGAAATGCTTCCTTAACTGACTTAATTACCCTATCTGAAATTGATTCTTTTTCAATCATGGTTTTTTAAAAAGTGCACAAATATATTATTTTATATAAAAGCAAAAAAAAGCATGGAACGAATCCATGCTTTTTATTATTAAAAAACTATTTAGTATTTTAAGATAATTGGTTCTCCAAAACCAACTTTCTTAAGATCTTTTGCTTGTGTTTGAGCGTCGCCAGCAACAACATAATACATTTTGTCAGGAGTAATATATTTCTGAGCCATTTCTTTATGCTGTTCAAGAGTCATGTTTTTGATTGTGTTTTCCTCAGATTTTATATAATCCACAGGCAATCCATAAACATTTATATCCTGTAACATTCCGATTAAAGCACCTAGAGTTTCAAACTGACGTAAGTACGACTTAATTAATGCGTTTTTAGTAAATTCAAGTTCTTCAGCTGTAATGCCTTCTCTGTAACCTTCCATTATTGATTTAAAAATATTTACAGACTCTAAAGTGGCAGTAGAACGAACACTTGATGAAGCTGAGAAATATCCAGGTATTTTATATGCAGCAAAACCTGTTCTTGCTCCATAAGTAAATCCTTTTTCTTCGCGAAGTACAATATTTACTTTGCCATTAAATGATCCACCTAATTGGTAATTCATTACATAAGCAGGAAAATAATCTGCATCCTGACGTGACAAAGCCAACGTACCAATATTAATTACTGATTGTTTAGCACCAGGAACATCAACAAAATAAATCTGCGATTTTTCTGGTTTTGCAGGGATCTGATATTCTGGGAAAGTAACCTCTTTAGCCTGCCATTTTGTAGCTATGCTAGCAAGAGCTTTTTCAACTTGCTCTTTAGTAATATTTCCGGCAATACTCATTGTAGTTACCGATGGAGAAAAATTAGCATCATAATATGCTTTCAAATCATCCATGGTTATATTACTTACTGATTCTTCTGTACCACTTAAGTCAATAGCAAAAATATGATTTTCACCATAAACAAGCTTGTTTAATGTTTTTCTTGCAAGGCTATTTGGATCAGCCATTTGACGTTTCAGATTATTAATTTCTGATTCTTTTGCAAGTGCTAATTCTTCTTCATCCCATCTAGGTTCTAACAACATTTCTTCAACAATTGCCAATGTTTTTTCAAAATTTCTAGCAAGTGTATTTACCGAGATAAAGGTGTTTTCTCTGCTGGTATAAATATTAATAGATGCACCAAGCTTTTCAATTTCCTCTTCAAGTTGCTCAGGAGTTTTGTTTTTAGTTCCTTCAGACATAACACTTGAAACTAGATTTGCAACACCTGGTTTATCAATTTTATCAAGATATTGACCACCAGCGATAGTAATATTATAACTAATCAAAGGAAGTTCGTTTTGTTCGATTCCTAAAACCTTGATTCCATTTGCTAATTTAGTTTCCCAAACTGCTGGAACAGTTAATGTAGGATCAGTTCCCAAAGCTGGCTGAATAGATCTGTCGATAGCAGAAGGTGTTTTTGCAATTTCTTCTTCTACCTCTTCTATTTTTACTTCGGTTGCGTTAAGAATATCTTCTTCTTTGATGTCTGCTTTTACTGAACCTTCAGCAATTAAATTAATTTGTCCTTTAGGAACAAAGCTAGCAGCAACATAAGGTTTATCTTTAATATACTTATTATAAACACGTACAATATCTTCTTTAGTTACTGATTTTAAACCATCAATATCATTTTTATAAAATGCAGGATTACCAGCATATTCATTATAAAATGCTAATTGGAATGATTTACCTAAAACACTGCTAATTCCGTTATAGAAATCAGTTTCAAGACTTGCTTTAATTCGCTGCAAATCATCATCAGTAATTCCTTTTTCTTCGAATCGGGCAAATGCTTCGAAAATACTTTTTTCAACATCATTTAAGCTAACACCTTCGTTTGCAGTTACTGAGATCGTAAATTCGCCAGTTATTTCCTGTGCACCATTATATGCATACTGACGTGAAGTAAGTTTTTTCTCTTTCTCGAGTATTTGATAGATTGGAGCTTTTTTACCTTGTGAAAGTAATTGTGCAAGATATTGCAATGCATAAGAATCATTGCTGAATTGCTCAGTTGTAGGCCATACCATAGTTAGTTGAGCTGCTCTAGCAAAATTATCCTCGTGATATAATTTTTTGGTTTGTTCTAATGCAACATGCTGAGGTTTTGGATCTGTTAATTCTTCGCCTCTTGGAATTTCACCATAGTATTTCTCAATCAATTTTTTGGCTTCTTCTATTTCAAAATCACCTGCTAAAACGATTGTTGCATTATTAGGAACATAAAACTTTTTATGAAATTGTTTAACATCATCTACAGTTGCATTAAAAAGGTCTTCCATCTCGCCAATAACCTGCCAGTTGTATGGATGTTCTTTTGGATACAATGCTTTTGAAAGCACATCGCTGGTATGACCATAAGGTCTGTTATCAACACCTTGACGTTTTTCGTTCTGTACAACATTTTGCTGAATTGCAAATGATTTTTTGGTAACAGTATTAATCATATAACCCATTCGATCAGCTTCCATCCAAAGAATCATTTCTAACGCATTTTTAGGAACAACTTCAAAATAGGTTGTAGCATCATTACCTGTACCACCATTTAACGTTCCACCAGCATTCTGGATTAATTTAAAAAATTGATCTTCGCCAACATTTTCAGAACGTTGAAACATCATATGCTCAAATAAGTGAGCGAAACCTGTACGACCAGGTACTTCGCGATTTGATCCAACATGATACTGTACTGCAAAAGCAACAATTGGATCAGATTTGTCAACGTGTAAAATTACATCCAGGCCATTAGCCAACGTGTATTTTTCATAATTAATAGTTAGTTCATCAGCTTTCTTATTACATGAAGAAAGAACCAATAAACCAATCGAAATAAACAGAAAAGAGAGTTTTTTCATAATTTTTAGGTTTATAAATTTTATTTTGTGTTAATTTAAAAAAAGTTAGATTATTGAAAAACGATAAAGTTTAATGATAAGTATATTTTAAATAAATTATTAATTGCTTATTTTTTTATTCATATTTTTCAATGGTTTAAGCAGATATTCGAGTCCATTGAGTTGAATCTCATACATGGTAGCAAGTAGTAATCCCAGTTTCCCTTCTGGCATTCCTTTTTGATTAAACCATACCAGATAATGTTCGGGTAAATTACAAATCAGGGTTCCTTTGTATTTACCAAAGGGCATTTTAAAACTAACCAAATCTTCTAAAAGATTTGAATTAAAAGCGGGTTCTTGTGTTTCGTTCATAATTTATTGAATAGCAAAGTTATAAAGTTAGCTTTTTATGTTTAATTTAAAAAGATACTGATTTAAAAAAGAAAAGGCTGTTAAAATTAACAGCCTTGTTGATTTATTAAAAATTTGAATTTTTATTTCTTTCTTATACAACGAACTTGTCTTTTAGCACCTAATGAAGTATCGAACTTTTGGCCATTTTCAAAATTAAAGTCAAAAGCTTTTCCACCTTTAGGCGATGATGACCAATACCATGCGCCAGTCATATTTAATGCAACTTTATTATTGTATAAAAATTCCAATTCATTAATTGCAGGTAAATACCAATCGTCGTGACCATCATCGGTAGAACTTTCGCAAACATTCTTAGCTTCTTCCCATTTAAACTGACCCGCAATATCATTAGCTATTACCTGATAATCAACTCCATATAAACTAAACCCCCAAACACCATTTTCATCAACCAGGTTAAGTGTACCGTTACTATGCACGCATCGGGCAAATGATTTCGCTCTTGCCGAAGCAGGTTCCAATTTATTAGCATCAAAAGCCTGACGAAAATAATTATCGCCTTTTTCAGGAGATGAAGACCAGTACCAGTATTTTTGCATGTTGGTTATTGAAGATTTGTTGGCAAACATTCTCGAGATCTCTATTTTATCAGGTAATCTCCAATCTTCCAAGCCATAAGCTTTGCTTTCTAAACAAGCACTATTTGCCTCTGCCCAGGTTATTTTTTGAGTATTAATATCAATTGGCATAACTAGAACGCTTAATCCCATTACATTTAGCTCGATAAGTTCGCCTGAGGTTGATTGATTCACTTTAGTTGTAGTAGTTGGCTTCTTAACAGGTGTTTTTGAAGTGGTTGTAGATGTTGGTTTTACCGAAGTCCCTTGTTGCTGAAGCATTAATCTTGAAACAGTAGATACTACCGAAAACAAATCTGTTAACCCATTTTGTGTAATACCCGTATTTTGTCGTTCAATTTTTGCCGTTTTTACATCTACCATCTTACAAGAAATGTAAAAGTTATCGCCAATTGGTGAAATAGTTGCATAACAAACATAGTTAGCACCCATTTTCTTTCCTAACTCGCCAATCTGTCCATCATCCACATGTCCTGTCATCTGAAAGCTACTTTCGGCAAGAACTTTATTGATTAACTCACGTTCCAAAACCGTAAATCCCAACGTATTTACGATGGAGTTACTTAACTCTTCGCGGATCATCATTTTTAAATTTGCTGGCACATCACCTGCAGGATCAAAAACCGCTACCTTTTTTTCTTCTTGAGCATTAGCAAAGCCAAGTGTCAAGACCATTAAAAGTAAAAGTATAACATAATTTTTGCTCATATAATAGATTATTTAATTATTTATC
>JAVEZW010000193.1:0-7332 GCA_034002805.1 Bacteroidales bacterium
CTTCGTTTAATATCATTAATACTTTAATATTTATTTGGTTTACTAAGTTTATTGCCCTGCTTGTTACCAAATTGGTTCCGCAAAAAGAGGATTCGGAAGATTTCAGGTTACAACACATTCAGGTTGGGTTGCTTTCAACACCCGAACTATCTATTTACCAAGCAAAAAAGGAAATTATTATTTACGCTCAACGGGTAGAAAGAACATTTACCATGGTTGAAGAAATGTTTAACGAAACTAATGAAAAGAAATTTTATAAGTTATATGATAAAATTGAAAAGTACGAAGGAATAAGCGATCGTATGGAAGTGGAAATTGCAAACTACTTAACTAAAATATCTGAAGGAGAGTTAAGTGCCTTAGGTTCAAAACGAATAAAAGCCCAACTTACCATTATTTCTGAACTAGAAAGCGTTGCTGACTGTTGCTATAACCTTGCAAAAACCATGCTTCGAAAAAAAGATGGTAAAGTTTCTCTTTCTTCTTCCCTTTCAGACAATATTCGAAAAATGATGAAGCTCGTACATGAATCAATCCTTGAAATGCAGAAGAATATTGAATTAGGATATCTAAAAATAAATATTGTACACGCAAACGAGCTCGAGCGAGCTATTAATAACTACCGCGACAGGCTTAAGAAAGAGCATTTAAAAGACATTGAGAAGAAAGAATACGATTATAAAATAGGCGTAATTTATGCCGATTTATTTTCTGAATGTGAAAAATGTGCTGACTATGTAATTAATGTTTCCGAGGCTGTTGATGGAATAAATAAAGAGTAAAAGAGGGAATCAGATTTTGATTCCCATAATCATCATATCATCAAGTTGCGATCTGTTGGCTTGCCATTTTTTCATTGTTTTTTCGAGCATTTCTTTTTGTTTGCTCATGTCCTTGCTAGCGATCTTAAGCAATAATTCTCTGAACGGTTTTTGCCTGTATTTTTGTCCTGTTTCTCCACCAAACTGATCGATATATCCATCAGTAAATAAATAGATGATATCATCTTTCTGCAAATCGAATTCTTTATTGGTAAAATCCTTATCAACTTTAACAGCATGAATTCCAATTGGCATTTTATCGGGTTGCAACTCGTAAATCTCGTTGTTTCTGATAATAATGCAAGGATTATATGCTCCTGCATACTTAAGCTTAAGCGCAGCATTGTCAATAATACAAAGGGCGAGGTCCATTCCGTCTTTTGAACCTAAAATGCCGTATTCCTGATGCAACGATTCAATTATGCTTGTTCTGAGCTGACTTAAAATCTGGTCGGGTTCGAGGATGTCGTTTTTATTTACTATTTCGTTTAGAAAAGCTACACCTAGCATGCTCATAAATGCTCCCGGAACACCATGTCCTGTGCAATCGGCCACAACAATAATAACCTTGTTATTCTTTTCTGACACCCAATAAAAATCTCCCGAAACAATGTTTTTAGGTTTCATAAAAACAAAATAATCAGAAAGTACTTTTTTCATGAATTTCTCCTGAGGAAGCAATGCCGTTTGAATTCTTTTAGCATATTCAATGCTATCAGTTATAATGGTGTTTTGCAGAGCAATCTGATCTCGTTGTTTTGTAACAAAGTCGCGCTGCGCTTCTATTTCATCGCGCTGGTTTTCAATTTCCTGCTTTTGTTTTGTAAGCAATTGATTTGTTTTTTTCTTGCGCTGAAGATTTTTAAAAATTATATAAGCCAGCAGTAAGGTAAAAATAAATCCACCAATGAAAACCCATGTTAAAATCTTTTGCCTTTGAAGTTTTGCTTTTTGTTCCAGATCTTTTTGTCTCTGATTGAATTCCTTTATACGCTGTTCCTTATCAAAATTATATTGTAATTCGAGTTCGTTTATTTTTTGACTGTTAAGGCTGTCTTTCAGGTTGATATATAACTTATAATAATTTAACGCACTGGAATTATTATTTGTTTTTTCGAAATATTCAGATAAAGCCAGATAACTTTCCTTTACCTCCTCCTTTAAATTTTGTTTTATCGCAAAATCAAGTCCTTTTTTTAAGTTTTTTTCAGACTGAGCAAGATTGCCCAGTTTTAAGTCGATCAATCCTAAATGACGTAAAATAGATGCTTTTTCGGTATTGTCATTCAACGAGTCTTTAATGTTTAGGGCTTCTGTTAAATACTTATCAGACAACTGAAATTCTGCAGATTGAAAATAAATTTTGCCTATTGAGCTTAGAGAGTTTGCATAACCCTGCCAGTTTTTTGATTGTTTATTAATCTGCAAAACCTGCTCGCTATAATCGATTGCTTTTTCCAGCTCGCCTTTTTCGTAGTAAATATCGCCAATCTCTTTTAAACAGAGAGTTACGCCTGTATTATTTTCGAGTTCAAATGCAATTTTTTGATAGATTTCAAGGGACTGATTGATGTATTCGAATGCTTTAGGATAGTTTTTTAGCATTCTGAATAAGCGTGCAATATTTAAAGCTGACCAGGCAATGCCTTCGTTATTTTTAACACCTTCGTAAAGTTCCAGTGCTTCGAGATGAAAATTAATTGCTTTTTCATAGTTCCCATATAACCTAAAAATACTCCCCAAGTTTGTAAGGGTTCGGGCAATCTCTATGGTATTGTCTAGCTCCCGGTTAATTAAAAGCGCTGATTCGTAATACAACAATGCCTCCTGATATTTACCCATTAATTGCAATGTATTTCCAATTCGATTTAATGATGCGGCTTCGCCTGATTTGTTTTTTATTCTTTGACTTATTTGCAACGAGTTTTTAAAACATTGCATTGCATTTTCATAATCATTTTTCGAATAATAAGCATATCCGGTTGCAAACTCTGATTGGTATAAAAACTCGTCATTATTTATTTCTTTGCTTAGATCAAGGGCTTTTTGAGCGTACTCCAATGCAAGATCATTGTTACGTGTTCTGTTTTTCTCCGATAATTCTAATAGTTCGGTTATTTTTTCTTTTAATCCTTTTTCGTCAATTTTCAGGCTGTCTTGCTGATTAACAGAGAAGAGAATAAAATATGGAAATAATAGAAGAAATGTTAAAATAATTTGTTTTTTCATCAATACTAAGCTTTGAATAGAGGTTAAAAATAGTTCTCTTTTTGCAACAATTCAATGTATAATTTTACTAATTATAATTGATTTTTAGAAATTGACCAGAAGAATTTAGAAATTACGATTCTGCTTTACTGTGGTAAATATCCAAAGCCAGTAGCATGGCCATAAATCCCCAAACAGGAACAGCTGCTTTATCAGAATCGAGAAAGTTATTTAAAAATCCATGAATAAAATACGTTGCTAAACCTAGTGAGATATATAAAGAAAAATATTTAATATTGTTGTTGTTTCTTGAGTAGACCCTAATTGCAGTAACAAAAACCATTACAACAATTAAAATCACCGAAAGAATACCTATTATGCCTGATTCGGCCAAGGGCCCGAGATACTCGCTATGTGCATTTCCCAAATCTCCAAAATCAGTACTAATTATTGTTTTGTCATAAGAAAACTGAAACGGAGCATATTGAAAAGTATAGGTGCCGGGCCCCCATCCAAAAACCGGTTTTTCTTTAAACATCCGTAGAGCACATTTCCAGCGATTTAGCCGTTCGAGATTCGATGCATCTGTTGTTATATTAGCCATTGACTCAATATGCTCAGTAAATTTACCAGATGATTCTGATTCGTTTTTCTCCAACCGGTTTATAAAAGCATTATAAGAGAGAATCAAAAATATAATACCCACAAAACCCCCGATAATTATAGTTCTGAATTTAAGGTTGAGCTTTACAATTATCCATAAAATAACTCCGCAGAACAAACTTAGCCAGGCTGCTCGTGTATAGGATAAAATTATGGCAACAATAAATACAATAAATACTAAAAAGATGATGGCCTGTTTAAATAAATCTTCGCGTTGATTGGTTAAATAAAAAAATACCGGAAACAAAAACATAACAAGCATCGCTCCATACGAAGTGTGATCGCTAAAAAAAGGCCATACAACCCAGTTTGAGGCAGCCTGATTATTAAATCCATAGCCAGAAAGCCGGTAATTGGTGTATGCAATAACCAACATCAGAGCAACTATATAAAGCCATATAAACTTGTGTATATTAGCTTTTTCTTTAAACAACTGAGCTGCTATAAAATACATTGACACAACAAACCAAATCCGTGATAATAAAAACTTAAATGAAACCAGTGGCATCGTGCTTGTAATGCTTGTTATCAGTAACCAGAACAGATGAATATATATTGCAATACTTATAGGATGAGTTAAAATCCGCCGGTCTAATTTTTCATCAAGCAATAATTTAAATATAAACAGAATCAATATTCCCAAGAGTAATGGCTCTGTTGGAATCGATACATCAAAAGAAAAACCCTGCATAAAATCTCTCAGATGAACTGAAAGTGGAGTAAAAAAAACGATGGTAAGTAAAACTTTATCTAAGGCAACAAATGATGCTAAAAGAAAAAGGAGGACAACAGGCAAAAAAGAAATATAATAAAAATCGTAAGCAATAAACGCGATGTTAATTGCTACAAAAAGCAACGAAAAAAAATAGAAATAATACCTGCTTTTAGTTTTTAGCAAAGCTGATTAATTGGTTTTAAGAAGATCCTTATATTTTTCGAAAAACAACATAGCCAGAATGGCAAAAACAAAAGCCGAAATGGTTGAAACCACGCAGATTACCCATCGAACAGGATAACTCTTTTTCTCTGCCGGATATGCATTTGCTACAACAAACTTACGAGGCAAATTTTGAATTGCATTGACCTCTGCCTCTACTAACTTAGATTTCATCTGGCTGAGACGCTTGTTTTCGTTTACCAATTGCTCGGATAACGAAATATATTTAGCAGCTGATTTATTTGTGTTTTGCAAAGTTTTCTCTAATACCTCTATTTCAGACTGAATTATTTTATATTGGTTTTCAACCATCTTAAATATTTCAACAGCAACATCACGCTGCATCTGATTTAGTGATGAATCGAGCAAAATAGCAATTTCATTAGCAATATTAGCAGCAATTTGTGGATCAGTATCCATTACCTCAATTTGAATGGCCATATATTCGGTACGTTTAAACCGAATATTATCAGCAAACATCTCGTGAAGCTTAGTCATTGGATAACCTCCCTTTTCATCGATCTTATAATGATGGAGAAGATCAAACTTATCGATTATTTTAAATCGTATTTCTTCGGAATAAAGGGTTTGAATTAATTGCTCGGTAGCCTCTTCATCGCCAAAATTCATAATATGATCTTCGGTATTTATCAGCTCCGAATTTGTTAAAGCTTGAGATGCGGAAACTTGTGACTTGGGAAATAAAATAACCGATGATTTATACTTTGGAGTTATCAGAAACGAAGCTATAACCGAAGCTGTTGCTGCAAAAAGGGTAACAAAAAATATTGGCCATTTGTGTTTAAATACAAACCGAATTATGTCCATTGATTCAAGTTTTAAATTATGAGGCATAGCCTTTTTATATGCTAATAAAACCCTTCATTCTGAAAATAATGGGTTGTTAATTATTTAATTTTATAATTCTGTTATTTCGATATACTTTTTTCGACCAAGTGTAAGGTAATATATATAAACCAAGGCAATTGGAATAACAAGATACATTATCTCCTTGAATTCCTTTTTAAATACAAAAGCAGAAATAAAATATATACCCAAAACAATATACATTAAAGGCATTAACCAACGATTGGCTTTAAATCCACAAACCTCAATGGTTTTGGCGCGTTCTTCTTTTACATCTACTTCTAACTCAGGACTACTAAACCAATCTACTTTAAGTAAAATTTTATATTTCCCTGGAGCAAGTTCAATTTCTTTAATTTCTCCGTTACTGATAGTGTCTTTCTTTTCACCATCGATAAAAATAGTAAATTTACGAGCACGGTTTGCCCATTCTTTTTTTCTGCTTAAAATAATTTTTGCCATAATTCTTTTAAATTACACGTATTAAAAAATAATTTTTCTTGCCTTTTTGAATCAAAATATATTTATTATTCAATAAAACCCCTTCATTGACTACTAACTCCTCGTTTTCGACTTTTTGTTTATTCAAGCTTACGCCTCCACCCTGAATAGTTCTTCTTAGTTCTCCTTTAGATGGAAACACCTGTGTTTCAACAGCTAACAAATCAAGCACGTTTACTCCTTTTTCAATTTTTGATTTTTCAACATCAAACATAGGAACGCCTTCGAAAACGGATAAAAATGTTTTTTCATCGAGAGTTTTTAATTCTTCGGTAGTTGATTTCCCAAAAAGTATATTCGATGCATTAACAGCAGTATTGTAGTCTGCTTCGGAATGAACCATAACGGTAACTTCTTTTGCCAAACGTTGTTGCAATGATCTTAAATGAGGTTCTTGGCGATGTTTCTCGATTAATCCTGCAATTTCTTCTTTTGAAAGCATCGTGAAAATCTTGATATATTTTTCAGCATCCTCATCAGAAACATTTAACCAAAACTGATAAAACTTATATGGCGATGTTAATTCTGGATCGAGCCATACGTTTCCTTCTTCTGTTTTTCCAAACTTATTTCCATCGGCTTTGGTGATAAGCGGGCAAGTAAGTGCAAAAGCCTCGCATCCTGCTTTACGGCGAATAAGCTCCGTTCCGGTGGTAATATTTCCCCACTGATCGGAACCTCCCATTTGTAATTTACAGTTTTTTGTTTTGTACAAATGATAAAAATCGGTACCCTGCACCAGCTGATATGAAAACTCAGTAAACGACATTCCGGTGCTCGACTCGTCTCCAATTCTTTTTTTAACCGAATCTTTGGCCATCATGTAATTTACGGTGATGTGCTTTCCAATATCACGAATAAACTCAAGAAAAGAATATTCTTTCATCCAATCGTAATTATTTACCATTTCGGCGCCGTTAGGTAACTTTGAGTTAAAGTCTAACAGTTTTTCGAGTTGCTTTTTAAGGCAATCCTGATTATAACGGAGCGTCGTTTCGTCAAGCAGGTTTCTTTCCTGAGATTTTCCCGAGGGATCGCCAATCATTCCTGTTGCGCCACCAACTAAAACCAATGGTTTATGCCCTGCAGCCTGAAAATGCTTTAACATCATAACACCAACCAAGTGACCAATATGTAATGAGTTGGCCGTTGGATCAATACCAACATACGCTGATGTCATTTCTTTTTTTAATTGTTCCTCAGTACCAGGCATTACATCGTGTAACATGCCCCTCCATTTTAACTCTTCAACAAAGTTCATAAATCTGTTCCTTTAAAAAACTACACTATAATAAAAGTATGTCATGTTTCGACAGGCTCAACATGACATATTCT
>JAVEZW010000194.1:0-7306 GCA_034002805.1 Bacteroidales bacterium
AGCAATCCAATAAAAGTTAATGATAAAGTAGGTAATCCGATTAAAATTGGCGTAGTGTTGGTTTGGAAAGTAGAAGAAACATTTAAAGCTGCATTTGATGTAGATGAATACGAACATTTTGTGGTTGTTCAAAGCGAAGCTGCATTGAGAAAGCTTGCAGGGAAATATCCTTACGATAATTTTGAAGATCATGAGGCTGAGATAACCCTTCGTTCTGGCGTTGAAGAGGTAAATCATGAATTAGAAAAAGAAATTAGAGAACGGTTAGAGATTGCGGGCATTCATGTAATTGAGGCGAGGATTAATTATATTGCTTATGCCGAAGAGATTGCAAGTGCTATGTTGCGTCGTCAGCAGGCAACAGCAGTTGTTGCTGCCCGATCAAAAATTGTTGAAGGTGCTGTAGGAATGGTTGAGATGGCATTAGATCAGTTATCGGGTAAAAATATTATCGAATTTGATCATGAAGCAAAAGCTGCAATGGTAAGTAATTTAATGGTAGTGTTGTGTTCAGATGAGTCTGCCCGACCAGTAATTAATGCGGGTACTTTAAATCATTAATAACTATGTCGCAGAAAAAATCCTTTGTACTTCGGCTCGATCCGGAAAAACTTAAAGCTATTGAAAAATGGGCTGCGGATGAATTCCGAAGTACAAATGGCCAATTGGAGTGGATTATCACCAGAGCATTAAAAGAGTCGGGCAGGTTGAAAAAAACTGATGCTTTGAATGATGACGGAAGCGAATTAGATATAAGTGATTCTGATACAGAAAATTAAATCGATAATACAATTGAATATACAAATGAAACAGATAAATAAAAGTTTACTTCTAGTTCTTTTTGTTGTTTCCTCAACGTTTGTTTTTGGGCAAAATATTGAAGGACAATGGAATGGGATGCTTGACGTTCAAGGAATGAAATTACGCCTTGTATTTAATATTTCTAAAACTGAAAATGGATTTTCAGCAACGATGGATAGTCCGGATCAGGGAGCCAAAGGAATTCCGGTTACATCAGTAAGCTTTGACAACAACAAGTTAAAGATTACTATTGCTTCTGCAGCTATTGAATATACTGCAGAATTGAATGACGAGAATGTTCTTAAAGGTACATTTAATCAGGCTGGTTATAATTTTCCACTGGATTTAACTCAAAAGAAAATTGAAAAAGCAATTGTTGTTAAATCTCAGGACCCTAAAAAGCCTTATCCATACTATGAGGAGAATGTAAAATTTGAGAATAAAAAAGAAAAATTCTTTTTGTCAGGAACATTAACGCTGCCTACTAAGGAAGGAAGTTTTCCAGCAGTGGTGCTTATTAGTGGGAGTGGACCTCAAGATCGAAATGAAGAGATTTTTGGCCACAAACCATTTTTAATTATAGCTGATTTCCTTACCCGCAATGGAATTGCTGTTCTTCGATTTGACGATAAAGGTACAGCCGAATCTGAGGGAGATTTAAAAAATGCCACCTCAATGAATTTTGCTGATGATGTTGAGTTTGCTGTAGAATATTTAAAATCAAGAAAAGAAATAAATAGTAAACAAATTGGTTTAATAGGTCATAGCGAAGGCGGAATTATTGCACCGATTGTTGCAGCCAGGTCAAAAGATGTTTCCTTCATTATTCTACTTGCCGGAACAGGCATTCCAGGAAATGAATTGTTGCTTTTGCAGCAAGAGTTAATATCAAAGGCAATGGGAATAAGCGAAGAGGAAATAAATAAAAACAGAAAGATTAATAAGGGCGCTTTTGACATTGTTCTGAATTCGACAAACGTTGAAACATTGGCATCAGAGCTGACAGAATATATTAAAGAAGTTTCGAAGAATAATCCTGATTCAGAAAAACCTGCAGGATTAACAGAAGATGAATATATTAAGATGCAAGTTAATCAACTTACCAGTCCATGGATGATATTTTTTATAAAATACAATCCTTATCTGGTATTAAAAGATGTAAAATGCCCTGTTCTTGCCATAAATGGTGAAAAAGATTTACAGGTACCACCAAAAGAAAATCTGCAAGCTATTAAAAAAGGGCTGATTGAAGGAGGCAACAAAAATGTAGTTGCAAAAGAGCTTCCCGGGCTTAATCATTTGTTTCAGGAGTGTACAACAGGAGCTCCATCTGAATATGCTCAGATTGAGCAAACATTTTCCCCAGTAGCTTTGCAAGAAATGTTAATGTGGATTAAGAATCAACTTAAATAAACTATTGCTTCAATTTAAAGAAACTAATGAGGAATTGAAGTTTTTGGAAATAATAAGATCATTTAAAGAAAAAATATGAGTAAGAACGATAACGAAAATATTTTAAAACAAACCTTTGTAACACAAACTTTAGGTTATAAAGATGTTTCAACGAAACGGGATATCTGGAGTAAGATAGGTAAAGAACTAAATGGAGATTTTAAGATTGTGCACAACTCCGGAAATGAAACAGAAAAGCTTATTCTTACTATTCCTCATAATAATTATGTATTTAAACTTTCAGAATCTGATACACGACCATTAAAATTTGAAATCGACTTTGATAGCATACTTGATTATGAATTAGTTTTAAGTTGGGAAGATGGTTTTGATAAGCTGTTAAAACGTTTCGGGCTAACCGATATTAAGATTGGTAACGAAAAGTTTGATAATCGTTACCTGATAAAAAGTAAGGATTCGGATAAAACGATCAATTTTTTTACATCAGAAATTATTACCGGCCTATTAAAGCACGATGTTTATTCCGTTTCCTATCAAACAGATAGAAAAAACAAAAAGGCAAAATTACTATCTACAATAAGCAGAACGATTACAGATAAAAGTACAATTTTAGAACTGATTGAACTACATAAAGCAATGATAGAAAAGCTTAAGGACTTGCATATTATATCATAATTAGTGTTAATATGTTGGTTGAAAGTAGTTTTAAGATAGAAATTACGAAAGAACTTACTATTAACAGACATATACTCTGGTAGCTAAAAGAAATGTTAAAATTGATTAAACTGAAAGTAAAATAAAGAATAATAAAATGGAAAAAACTTCAATTGAGATATTAGAAGAGTTTGCAAATGTCCGAGGAATAAAATGTTCATCGAGCTCAAATAATTTAAACTTTTCGCTTAATCCTAGTGATCGATTTATAAATACCAAGTATGTTGTTTTTGAACTGGAGAAAAACACGAATGAATTGTATTTTGTTTTCTTTGATTCATTTTCACCAAAAGCTTATGCAAGTAATACTTACTGTGGTATGTTTAAAAAAATACCAGAATGCAAAAACGAAATTATATTAAGTAAACGCTATTGGTTTGATTTTAGACGAAGAGTAAAAACAAATGATAGTTATATTGATAAAAACGTTACTATTATTAGTGAAAATGATAAGATTGACAGAAATATTGTAAACTCAAAAGTTATTGGAGAATTTCTTGAAGTAAACAAAGTATTCGAATCTCTTGAGTTGATAACTATATGCAAGTCCGAAAGCAACATCCCTGTATTAAGTGGAAATAATTTTATTGCTATTAAATTGAACAACTGGATTTTAGATAGCAAAAAACTTGAATTATTTATTGAAAAGGGAAGCAAATTGTTTAAAAGTACATAAGCTGGATTATTCAATATTTAACAAATACAATAAATTATGGAATACAATTACAAATATGTTTGCCCAAAATGTGGCAACAGACAATATCAGAGTGGAGAAATACGAACAACAACAACACTATTTACTAAGTTGTTTAATATTCAAAATGCCAGATTTACATCAATTACCTGTTCGAAATGTAGCTATACAGAGTTTTATAAAACTGCAAGTAACAAATTTGGTAATGTAGTTGATTTCTTTACGAATTAAAAGAATTTATTCGTTGATTAGGTTAATGGTGTGGCAGGCAATAATACCGGCAGTTTCGGTTCGAAGCCTGCTTTCACCTAAACTTATTTCCTGATATCGATTACCGAGTGCTAATTTTATTTCATCAGGACTGAAATCACCTTCGGGCCCAATAAGAATTAGTGCGTTTTTGTATTGGGTATATGCTGATTTTAACAGATTCTTATGATTATCCTCGCAATGTGCGATAAATTTCTCTCCATTAAAATCTTTATTAACTAAATCAAAAATATTGGTAAGTTCATTTATTATTGGTTTGTAAGCTTTTAAGGATTGTTTCATAGCCGAAACGGCAATTTTTTCCAACCGGTCAATTTTAACTATCTTACGTTCAGAATGTTCGCAAAGCAATGGTGTAATTTCATCAATACCTATTTCTGTTGCTTTTTCGACAAACCATTCAAACCGATCCATATTTTTTGTTGGAGCGATGGCGATATGTAAATAGTAATTTCTTTTACCAACTTCTTTTTTAGAATCGATGATTTCAACCACACATTTTTTGGGATTTGGATCAATGATCTGTGCTTTAAAAAATCCACCTCTACCATCAATTAAATGAATAATATCTTGAGTTGTAAGTCGCAAAACGCGAGTACAGTGTTTCGATTCGGTTTCGTCAAGGGTGTAATTTAATCCGTTTAAATCGGGTGTATAAAATAAATGCATGTATCTTTGTTTTAATACAATTACAAATTTAAGTAATAATAGCAATTTTAGAATGAAAAGAATTGGTTTGTTATCAGATACCCATTGTTTTATTGACGATAAGATATTAAATTTTTTCAGTAGTTGCGATGAGATATGGCATGCTGGTGATATTGGCAACATAGAAACTGCTGATAAAATTGCCTTATATAAACCATTAAAAGCAGTTTATGGCAATATTGATGGAACGGATGTGAGAACTGTTTATCCGAAAATTCAATCGTTTAAGTGCGAAGATGTAACTGTTTTAATGACTCATATTGGTGGATATCCCGGTAAATATGAAAAAGAAATACTTGAGATTTTGAAAGTAAATACACCAAAGCTTTTTATAAGTGGACATTCGCATATCTTAAAAGTTATTTTCGACAAAAAATATGATTTGTTGCATATTAATCCTGGAGCAGCCGGGAAATCAGGATTACATAAAAAGCAAACAGCTATTCGTTTTATAATCGATAAAAGTGATATTAAAGATCTCGAAGTATGGGAAATGGACAGATTCTAAATCTTTTGGGCTATAAGCCTGATTACATTTGCATTTCCCTGATGTAATTTTCCTTCATCTAACATAATTTCGGTTTCGCAGATTTCTTTAATTTTTAAATCATGAAAATCATTGTTGATTTCTGCTAAATCATACAGGAGGTTTATGTCTTTTGGCCCACCGGATGAATTTTTAAGCTGATTTTTAGAAAATGCTTCTAACAAAATATGACCGCCAGGTTTAAGCCACTGGCTTAATTTTATGAAAAACGGTGACCTAACCTCAGGAATTAGATGTAAGTAGATTAATGCAATCAGATCGTAGCTTTTATTGGGAGTAAATTCTAAAATATCTGAAACTGTATAATTAATTAAAACGTTATTAATTTGAGCAAGCTGATATGCCTTTATCTGCGCACTTACGCTATAATCAAATGCATCAACTTGCCAACCTTTTTTTGCAGCAAAAACCGAATTACGACCTTCGCCATCAGCAGGTAATAATATATTTCCCTTAACTGAATGCTCTATAAAATCTTTTAAGTAATTATTGGGCTCTGTGCCATAAATAAATTTAGGCTCACTATATCTCGAATTCCAAACATCTTTCATTCAAAATGGTTTTATATTTTAACATTACAAACCATCATTTTCAGTATTTTGTTCATTTTCAGGAATGGAGTCGGTTGGTATTTCAGGTTCGATTAGTAGCGAATCCGCTGGTTCTTTATTATCTATTTGTTTTTGCTCTGTTTCAGCGTTTTTTAATTGTTGAGCTTCTTCAAACAGCCTGATATCGCGTAGGAACTGTTGTAGATTTTGTTCTGTCGCAATAATATAGCGATACGGAGTTGTGTTACGTTCAGTTTTTTGTTTTCGCGCACTGTTTTTAATCGATTGAATAGCATCAACAAACTTCTTGTTATTTGATAAGGTTTGCATAACTCCTCTCGAGTAAGTGAAATAATAGTAGTTTTTATTTGGTAGTTTGATATAAATCTTCATTAAATCACCACTTCGTCGTTTAAGGATTTGAACATACCCATCAACATACTTATTAATCGGCTTATTATTAATAGTAGATATTCCTATTTTACCATAAGATAAATACATTCCATTTTCGGTATGCCATTTTAACTTTGTTTCACCAATAAGAATGGTATGCTGACAATCTTTTGGGATTTTAGCCTCTGAGGCAAATAGCATGCTCTGATTTTTAAACTCATTGGTATTTGTTTCGCCATACCGTTCAATCATGTTTTTAGTAAAAAACTTGGAGGTAAGGCTAAATGACTCATGATATTGAGCTTGAATATCTTTAATCATGGTATCAAGAGCCGCATCTGAGAAAAAGAAATCGATAGGAATAATTAACTCAAGTTTTAATTCATTTTTAATCAGATCGTGATTGAAAGATCCAACAGGTGATAGCTTTATTTGTCCCAACTCAATACCCATATTTATTAAACCTTCGCCATGAAGCAAACAGTATTTTGGATGC
The DNA here is from genome assembly GCA_034002805.1 of Bacteroidales bacterium. GTDB lineage: Bacteria > Bacteroidota > Bacteroidia > Bacteroidales > UBA12077 > UBA12077. The sequence continues at coordinate 6,588 of JAVEZW010000194.1, forward strand.
AAACTCACCATACTGCCTAAGGTATCCTCATTCTGTATTTTGGTTTTTTCAGCAATAATATATTTATCGGCATTTTTGTTAAAGTACAAAAAACCGGTAGCTCTTACCAGTGCTTCATCGTTTGGATCGCGGCGGCGGGTTAAAAATGATGAATAAATATGCGATGAGTCTTTGGTTATAAAGCTTGCAGCGAATAATCCTCTGCCGTAAAGGCTTTTGGTGTTTTCAGTAACAGGGATATAAATAGTATCGGGGTTTATTTGTGCTTCAAACATGGCTAATTCTTTAGGAAGCTTTTCGCAATCTTGTTTTAATTGAACGCCACCTTTAAATGTCAAATATTTTTGGGCTGCATTTAATTGAACATCACCCTGATACGCATATACAGGGCTTAATGTAAAATTATCATCGGCAACAATTTTACCTATAGCTATAGTTTGTAAAGTTGTATCGACATGAATATCAGTAAAATGAATAACCTGAATGTTTTTGTTTTCATCAATATAATTATAGTCGCCAATACCAGCATAACTCTTACGACCACGGATATTTATCTTTGAATCAAAAATTTTATGATACCTGGTTTGATTATTTGCAATTACTTCCGATTTATTTAATGTACTCATTTCGGCTGTTAATCCGATAGTTACATCCTTATCCTTTGGAAAGATAGAAGCATCGGCTACTTTAATATATTCAACTTCTGAAGCAAAAATTGA
>JAVEZW010000195.1:0-2625 GCA_034002805.1 Bacteroidales bacterium
GAGATTAAAAAGCTCAAAGGACGCGAGAATATTGAGTTGATTTTAAACGAAACAGCTCTTACACAGGATGTTATTATTAGAACTGACCCGCTGAGGTTTCAGCAGATAATTTCGAATCTTATCGATAATGCCCTTAAGTTTACTGAAGATGGATTTATTGAATTTGGTTATCATATCCAAAGTAAAAACTTTCTGTTATTTTATGTTAAAGATACGGGTATAGGAATTGAGCAGAACAAAAAACAGGCTATTTTTGATCGTTTTAGAAAGCTCGAAGACGACAAAACACGCGTATTCAGAGGTGCAGGATTAGGTCTTGCCATAAGCCGCAACCTGGTTGAGCTGCTGGGAGGTAAAATCTGGGTTGAATCAGTTCCTGGTGCCGGATCGAGTTTTTATTTTACCATTCCGTATATTGCAAGCACCACTGCTAAACCAATAAAATCAGCATTCGAATCGGTGGTTTTTGATTGGAGTAAAAGAAACATTTTACTGGCCGAAGATGAGCCCGCAAATATTATTTATCTCGAAGAAGTTTTAAAACCCACCGGAGCCAGAATTTTTAAAGCCCTTAATGGCAAACAGGCAGTAGATATCTATAAAGAAAATCCTGAAATTGATATAATTATCATGGATATTAAAATGCCCGAGATGGATGGATATGAGGCTTCAGAAAAAATTAAAAGCATAAATAAAAACGTTCCTATTGTTTCGCAGACAGCCTATGCCCTGCCCGATGAAAGAGAAAAAGCAGCAAAGGCTGGTATTGATGATTACCTTACAAAACCTATTAAACCGTCTGTCCTGCTTACGGTTATTAATAAGCACCTAAATAAAACCCGGTAATTGGTGATTTGTGAATGGTGAGCAAAGAAGAATAAAAAATCCTGAAATCTTGCAACTTCAGGATCTATACTAACTTAAACCGGTAAATTAAACCTTCATAATATCTTCTTCTTTGGCTTTAACAACCTTATCGATTTTTTCGCTAAAATTATCGGTCATTTTCTGAATCATATCTTCTGCTTTTTTGGCATCATCTTCGGGTAATCCCTCTTTCGACAATTTTTTAACCTCTTCGTTGGCATCACGGCGAGCAGTGCGTAAGCTAACACGGGCACTCTCTCCTTCGTTATGCACCTGTTTTACCAGTGATTTACGACGTTCTTCGGTTAATGCAGGAACGTTTAGTCTGATTATTTCGCCATTATTTACTGGTGTTAATCCTATATTCGATGCGAGAATTGCTTTTTCTATTTCGCCAATCATTGATTTTTCCCAGGGTTGAATGGCAATAGTTTTTGGGTCGGGTGTGCCGATGTTAGCTACCTGTGTCAGCGGCGTTGATGCACCATAATAATCAACATGTATACTATCGAGCATTCGTGGATTAGCTTTACCTGCACGTAAAACGGCTAATTCGTTTTCGAGATGCGCAATGGCTCCATCCATGCGTTCTTTGGTTTCGTCTATTAAAAACTGAACTTCTTCGGTCATTGTTGTTGTTTTTAAGTGTCGTAAAGTAAGATGGCAACAAATTTATAAAAAAATGGGAATATTGGAAAAATGGGTGAAGCTAATTTTAAAAAACTAGGTCAGTAATCAAAAATTGGGTTCTTTGGATTTTTGGAAGAATGGTAGAATGTTAGAATCTATTTTTTGAAAATGAGATGTTAAATAAAACCAACTATTTACTATAATTTTTTGAGTTTAGAATCCAATTAAAAACAGCAACACAATGCTTTTTTCGAATACATTAATCTGGATCCTCTAACCCATAGAAATAACCATTTGTTACCACAAAGGATCACCAAGTTATTCACAAAGTTTCACAAAGGTTTTTTATGCTAACTTTAGGTTTCAAACCAAGCACTAACTTACTTCCAACTTCTGTCTTCTGGCTTCCAACTATTCTAAAAGTCACAATTCACTCCCGAAAGCTTTCGGGATCACTACTTCCTAGTTACTCACCAACGTGCCAATCTTCTCTCCTTTTACCACTTTCAGTAGATTTCCCACCTTATTCATATCAAACACATAAATTGGTATATTATTTTCGCGACACATGGTAAATGCCGTAAGATCCATTACATTTAACTGACGATTAATCACTTCGTCGAACGAAATGGTTTCGAATTTAGTTGCAGATTTATCTTTTTCGGGATCAGCAGTATAAACACCATCAACACGAGTACCTTTAAGAATGATATCAGCACCAATCTCAACAGCGCGCAAAGCGGAGGCCGTATCGGTTGTAAAAAACGGATTACCTGTTCCGCCGGAAAGAATAGTAACTTTTCCTTTGGTAAGATTTTTAACTACTTTATCGCGGTTGTAAAGCTCACCAACAGGTTCCATACGAACGGCAGTATAAACTATTGAATCAACATTAATAGAAGAAAGAGCCGACTGAAGAGCCAGACTATTAATAACCGTAGCCAACATACCCATCTGATCGCCTTTAACCCGATCGAATCCCTTGGATGCACCAGATAATCCACGAAAAATATTACCACCGCCAATAACAATAGCTACCTGAGCTCCAGCCTGGGCAAGCTCTTTAATCTGCATAGCATATTCGTTTAAGCGTTTTGAGTCGATACCATAACCCTCTGAACCCATGAG
>JAVEZW010000195.1:2725-7281 GCA_034002805.1 Bacteroidales bacterium
CACGAAAAATATTACCACCGCCAATAACAATAGCTACCTGAGCTCCAGCCTGGGCAAGCTCTTTAATCTGCATAGCATATTCGTTTAAGCGTTTTGAGTCGATACCATAACCCTCTGAACCCATGAGAGATTCGCCACTAAGCTTTAAAAGAATTCGGTTATATTTGATCATATTGTTAAGATTTTAGTTATCGTTATACAAAGTAACATAAAAAAATTTTATGATTTTAAAAATGGACCGCTGATAACGCTGATAAACTTTGTTTATCGCTGATTTACGCTGATATTTAGTTAAAACTGTTTCAAATCGCGTAGCGATGGAATCTTTGTAATAAAAATTACAACAGAAAAAGCGTGTCAGTAAAAATGCTGAAAAAAGAACAAATCTGGTTAGGACACGTAATAGTACAAATAAACATTTCATAACCTCCACCCCCTTTTTCCCCCGCCAGCGGGGGACATAGTCTGCCTTACTAATTATTACAATTACCCTGTATGGGTAAAATGTTAATAGAAAATTGATTAGAATTAAAAAGTATGTCAGCAAAATGACGAACAAAAACAAATCTGGTTTGGATAATCCATGCTATTATGTTTTGCTTTTGGAATTATTAGGTAAATCTTACCGTTGCGCCCCATGAACCATTTTTGAAATTAATTTGCGTTGAGGTTGGTGCGCTTTATGAGTGTGCGTTTTTTATTTGTATAATTCGCGAAAATCGGTCAGATTCGTAATCTTTGTCTTTTCGAAAGATTCAAGTATTAATAAATCTTTATCACCAGTAACCAGGTAATCTGCTTTCCCATCTTTTGCAAGTGCCAATAAGAAGTTGTCTTTCGTGTCGCGGCAAATTTGTACCTGGCTATTAATTTTAACTATTTCTCCATATTCTTCAATAAGATCTATTAATGCAGCAATATCTTCATCTGTAAAAAATGGTTTAAGCTTTTCTCTACTTGTTACATCAATAAATTCAGTCATCGATTCATGACTAAAAAGCAAAACAATTTTTCCGTTTAAAATTGGCTTATCAAGATCACCTAGAGATTTTGAAATTAAAAAGCTAATCCAAATATTTGTGTCAACAATTACTCTACTTTTCTTTTTCATACCTGGTTTTCCTAACCGCTTCAACCTCTTCGGTAATCTGCTCAAGTGACAGGGTTTTTTCTGAATTATTTCTTAGTTTGCTGAGTAGTTTCTTAAACTCATTTTTTCGGTCGGATGAATCTGAAATTTTTATGAGTTTAAGATCCGCAAGGTTCTTTAATAGTTTCCTTGCCGTTGGATTTAATATTTCGATTCTAATTGACTCCATGATTGTTTTTTATACAAAGATAACTTTTTATTCGGACACAATCCATTCTCGTTCAAAAAATGGTGGTAATCCCTGTTCCCCATTTAAAAAGATTCTACTTCTATAAAGCTAAAAACCGATTTTTAAATAAATTATGTTATAAATCGACTGGTGATTTTTAATTGCCGTTAGGCAAGGTAGTTTGGTATGTCAAAATATTGATAAATAATTAAAGTAAAAAGTGTTTCAGTAAAAATGACTAAAAGAAATAAAATCTTGGACACAAATAGTACAAATAAACTGGAACGCTGATAACGCTGATAAACTTTGTTTAGCGCAGATTTACGCTGATATTTAGTTAAAACTGTTTCAAATCGCATAGCGATGGAATCTTTGTAATAAAAATTACAACAGAAAAAGCGTGTCAGCAAAAGTGCTAAAAAAAAGAACAAATCTGGTTTGGATAATCCATGCTATTATGTTTTGCTTTTGGAATTATTAGGTAAATCTTACCGTTGCGCCCCATGAACCATTTTTGAAATTAATTTGTGTTGTAGTTGGTGCGCTTTTTTCTCTAAATTCAATTTCTATAAAGATTCCGCTCCGACGGAGCTAAAAAAACAAATCGCGTAGCGATGAAAGTATGGTAATAACAACACACAGAAACAACTATGAGCTGCAGCGCAGCGGCACTTTCAGTTGCTTTCTGTCGCCCCAATAGGGCTTTTTTGTTCCACCTATTTCTTGTTACCATACTGACGATCAGGAGCTAAAAGAATAAATCGCGTAGCGATGACTGACTAGTGCGAGCATATAATTTAAACAGACAGAAATCCCTTAAATATAGTTACGCTGAAAATCATCATTGCCCCTACCCTAAAGGGTGTTCTGATTTTCAGCAACTACCCATTTTGATTTAGAACCTGCCTATCATTGAATGAGGCTGGGTGGGCAAAAATGTCTTCTTGTCTGCATTACCCCGTAGGGGTAAAATGTTGATAGAAAATTAATTAATAGGAGAATGCGTGTCAGTAAAAATGCCGAAAAAAGAACAAATCTCCTTAGGACACGCAATGGTAAAATTCTTGATTCGAGTTTGGGTATTATTTAGCCGTCAAAAATACCTTTAAAACAGCACAAAATTTGCTATTAACTTGCACAAAATCAAAAAAAAACCACTTGTTAAAAACTTTTTTAATTGATTTATCGTATAATAATCTAATATAAATTATTGATTGATAGCTGGTTTTACACTAATTTTTGTTTAAAAAGAGAATACCAACTTTTAGTCAAAAAAAATGCATGTAATTTGTTAGCGTATTGATATTTAGTTAATTTTATAATTGTTTCGTTTTTATAAGTTAAATTCGCAAACATTTTATGAACAGTTCAGGTAATAAATTACCTGAATTTTACGAACAAAGGCAGATAAACAATTGTTATATACGTTCGGCAATGCCGGACTTTAAAATAGAGAGTGAACAACAACCAAATCAACAAAAGCATTTCCCCTGATTTTATGCACAAATGGTTAAAAAACAGAGGAAAGAGCACTTGTCAATATATTGCCCATATGTTGAAAGGGAGAGGTATTGCTAACACTCAGACATACAGGGCATCATATTTAACCAATCAATTATTTTCCTTAAACCAGTTTGGTAAAACAGATATATTCAGTTTTATGCTTGCTGATTTAAGGGTATTTTACAACTATACCCGTTATAGTTTTACTGATTTTGAAAAATTTAAGGAGGCACCATATGGATACATTAGTTAGAGAATCTTCAGGGATTTTAGTAAGAAAATCCGGGAGGTTAAAGAGAATGAAAAGTATCTTTACGATTAAAATCTTTTCGTGGACAGCAATTCTGTTCCTTACCCTGGCGTCGTTCGTATCGTTCGGACAAGGGGTTGGAATTGGCGAAAAAACTTTTACGCCACATTCAACAGCCATACTTGAGCTGCGGCATATGTCCGGCACATTTAAGGGTTTCCTGACACCCAGTATGACAACTGTTGAAAGAAACGGAATAGCTGGGCCAGCAACAGGTTTAATTATTTATAATACCACCACTAACAAGTTAAATATTTTTGATGGAACTACATGGCGTGTATTATTCTCAGGAGACACTGGTATAAATGATATTTTTGGCACTGCCAACCGAATTACTATTGATAAAACAGATGTTGCTAATCCGATTATTGATATTTCCAATACCTATGTGGGACAAGCCTCAATCACCACATTAGGAACAATAACTACAGGAACATGGAATGCCTCTACTGTTGAAGTGCCATATGGAGGAACAGGTTTAAATAGTATTGCAGCCAATAACTTACTTTATGGCAATGGTACAGGTGCAATTTCGTTATTAGCACCACATGTTACAACAGGAGCAATTTTAATGAACACAGCTTCGGGTGCCCCAAGCTGGTCGTTATTAAGTAATATTCCGAATACTGGCTTAACTCCCAATTCGGGTGTTTATACCAATGCCACCAGTGGGTTAACTACCGCTGCTCCTACTACAGGAATTTTAGGTTACTGGACCCGAACAGGGACAACTTTATCGCCATCCAATGTTGGCGATGACATTACCACAACAGGAGATATTTCCACAAGTGGAACAGGAACAATTACTTCTGCGGGATTATTAACTGCACAAAACGGTATTGATGTTACCAATGGCGATGTGGATGTTGCTGATAATGTAAATATTATTAATAATCTTGATGTAAGCGGGGCTACTACTTTAGACCAGACTTCTATCGTTACGGATGAAGGTGCTTTTGCTGTCAGTGGAACGAATCCTACAACAATAACAACAGCTAGTACGTCTGTTACATCTTCAAGTGATGCCGCTGGTGCTATTTCATTAACTACAAATGGAGGCCCTAATGAAACCCTTGCAATTACTAATACCCAGGGAACAGCTGCTAATGCAATTGATGTTAATGCTACTGATGGTGGTATAGATATAGATGGTGGTACTGGTGTTGCGATCAATGCCACAACAAACAATGTAGATATTACAGCTGCTACAAATACAAACATCTCAGCTACGACTTCTGATATTGATATAAATGCCGGTGATGAAGTATTAATAGATGCTTCTGCTGGTATAAGTATTGATGCTGGTGCTGCTTCTAACTTTACTACTTCTGCAGGAGCTTTAACTCTTGATGGTGCTACTGGTGTTAATATTGCTGGTAATGCTTCTGAAGTTGACATTACGACTACTGGTAATGCAGATATAA
>JAVEZW010000196.1:0-7202 GCA_034002805.1 Bacteroidales bacterium
ATGCAATAATATTATAGTCTGTGTTTTTGGAGTGATTAATATGTTGATCTGTAACAGTAACTAATTCGCCTGGAAAGATTAAAACACTTTCATTCTCTCCTAGTTTTTTAGTAACCTGAACCAAACCAGTTTCAACAAAAACTTCAACCTTATTATTTGTTAAACTAGAGCTTACATTAAAAGATGTTCCAAGAACTTTTACCTCAGTGTTTTGAACTTCGACAATAAAAGGTTTTTGTGGATTTTTTGCTACATTAAAAAATGCTTCGCCCTGTAGTTTAACTTTACGCTCATTAGCAGCAAATTGCTTTTGATAGATTAGTTTGCTGGTTGGATAAAGTGTAACAATAGTGCCATCGGAGAGTGTAATTTCGTTTCTGTCGGGATTATTTGCAATATATTCAATTTGTTTATTGCTAATCTTCGTTTTATATATTCTGGTCGAAACAAATCCAATTCCGATCAAAATAAGCCCTAAAGCAGCAAATTTTAAAAATGAAGACAGATAAAAAACATTTGATTTTGTAATATATTCAGTTGTTTTGTTTTCTTCATCCTTTTCGATTCTGCTTTTTACCTTCTCCCATGCATTATCAACATTTACCTCTTTCATAGTGTTATTTAAATTTAAAATCTCCCAATTTTTTTGTGTTTCAAAGAAAAGTATTTCGTTTTCAATAGTTTCGTTTATCCATAACTGAAGCTCTTTTTTTTCTTCATTCGAACATTCATTGGCAAAATATTTTGCCATTAAATCCCAAGTATTGTTTTCTAGTTCGGTTTTCATGGTAAAATCCTTTCTGTATTAAATAGCTTCTGCATAATCTTTTAAATATACCCTGAAATGTTTCAGAGCCTTGCCCATATTGGCTTCTACTGTTTTTATTGAGATTGAGAGCCTTTCGGCAATCTCATGATATTTAAGACCATCATTACGACTCATCTCGAAAATTTGTCTGCATTTTTCTGGCAGTGAGTTTAAAGCCTCCACGATTATTGTATTTAATTCCTTTGCCTTTAACTCATCTGACGGATCGATGCTTTCATCATTATAATGCGATTTATAATAGTTTTCGTATTTTAAATCGAGATTATGAACACGTATTTGCTGCAAACAGTTGTTTTTAACAGATGTGTATAAGTATGATTTTAGTGATGTTTTAATATTAATTTCATTTCTTTTTTTCCATATCTGATAAAAAATATCCTGAACCACTTCTTCTGCTGAATCAAAACTCTGCAAATACTTGTTTGCAAAACTACACAGTTGTTTATAGTATAATCTGAACACCTGTTCATAGATTTTCAGGTTTCCTTTCTTAATAGCCTCAATTACCTCATTGTCCGAATAATTCATAATTCAAAAGTATCAAAATAACAACCGATAATATATGATAAATTTTACTGTTTTCAAACTTAAAACTGATTAACGCTTTTGTTAGATAAAATCAGTTATAATAATCATTCTTGCTGTTATGATTAAGAACAATTAAAATACCCTATCTTAAAAATAAAAATTAAGAAGAATTAATTTAAAGCATTATTTGTACTAAATAGTAAATTAGTGGTAACGATCCAATACTAAAAATAGTGGAAAGAAATAAATTTTCGGTTGCGTGAATATCGTCGCTGCCATATTTCTTAGCAAGAACCACAATCATAGTCATACATGGCATGGCAAGCTGCATAATTAGAACCGTTTTTGCGATTGTGCCTAATTCAAAACCAGTAACCAAATTAAATAATTTTAAAAGCAAAATCATTACAACTGGCACAAGTATCATCTTATTAAAGACAAGCACATAAATCTCTATTTTTTTAAAAGCTGATTTCATTGGATTTTGAACCAAAACCGCACCAATATACAACATGGCCAAATAAATGGTTGTATTACCAAGGCCATTCATTGGGTTAAATAAAACATCAGGAAATTGAAAATCAATAGCCAGTAAAACTATACCTATAAAAAATGCAATGGTGTTTGGATTAATTAGATGTTTCAGGTTATCTGCAAAGCTTGAACCATTGCCAGAATGAAAAATAAATATTCCAACAGTCCATATAAAGATATCTTGCGAAAAATGGAAAATAATTGCATATAAAAGTCCTTCACCACCAGGAAACAAGGTTGAGAAAAGCGGGTAACCCAAAAATGCCACATTTCCAAACATAGTGTTTAAAACATGAACGTCGGCTTTTTTTTCTTTAAGTTTAAGTGATTTTTTCGATACTAATCCGATTGCCCATAACAGCGATATCCCAATGATAGAATAAATAAAAACCAAAATGCTGTTCTGCAATATTTGTTTGTTTAACTGAATACTTGTAACTGAGATAATTATTAAAAATGGTAAAGTGATATTAAAAATTATAGATGCAATACTATCTTTAACCGTAACAGTTATAACATTTAATTTTGCAGCAATAACTCCAATTATGGTTAATAAACCCAATATTGCGATTTGCACAAGTATTACATTAAAATACATCAGTTCAATTTTTATTAAGCAAAACTACTAAAACCCTTCGACTAAAAGAATTGAAAATTGTTTACTCAACTAAAAGAATTTTGTTATTTTTGGCATTCATTCGGGATGTAGCGCAGTCAGGCTAGCGCGCCACGTTCGGGACGTGGAGGCCGTGGGTTCGAATCCCGCCATCCCGACTAAAGATAAAGCTATACTAGTTTTATCTTTTTTTTATTTATTGGAGATCGTGGGTTCAAACTATTCTCACGAATCGCCTTTGGCGAAGAGTAATCCCGCCATCCCGACCAAAGATAAAGCTATACTAGTTTTATCTTTTTTTATTTTATGAATATTCATTATTCGTCTCAGAATTTCATTTTTCTTATATTTGATTATTCTTAAAAACAATTATCATGAAAATAAAATTTATAGGAGCAGCTCAAGAAGTTACAGGTAGTAAACATTTAATTACAACCGATTACGGTAAAAAAATACTACTCGATTGTGGAATGTTTCAGGGAAAAGGACTCGAAACGGATGCTGCAAACAGAAAACTAGGCTTTGATCCAAGAGAAATAGATCATATCATTTTAACTCATGCGCATATTGATCATTCAGGTTTAATACCTTACGTATATAAATTGGGATTTACCGGCTCAGTTATCTGTACAAATGCAACAAGAGATTTGTGTTCCATAATGTTAACTGATTCAGCTCATATACAAGAGCATGATACCTATATTTACAACAAACGAAGAATAAAAAAAGGACTTGAACCTGTTAAACCTCTTTATGACAAAGCAGATGCATTTGGTGCAATGGAGTTATTTATTGGAGTAGCCTATAATAGAAAGTTCCGCATTGATCAGAATACGACTGTAAAGTTTACCAATACGGGTCATATGCTTGGAAGCAGTGTTGCTAATATCGAATTAACAGATAAAAATGGCAAAAAAACAACGATAGCTTACACAGGAGATATTGGCCGACCAACAAATCATATATTAAAATCACCAACCTCATTTCCACAAGCTGATATTTTAATAACTGAAGCTACTTACGGCGATCGACTTCATAAATCGATAAAAGACTCTGAAGACGAATTACTTGAAATAATGAGAAATACCTGTGTAAACAAAAAAGGGAAATTGATTATTCCTGCATTTAGTGTTGGTAGAACTCAGGAAATAGTTTATTCTTTAAACAATTTATTTAATGATCAAAAGCTTCCCAAGGTAGATATTTATGTTGATAGTCCACTCTCGGTTAATGCTACCAATGTCTTTCGTTTGCATCCGGAGTGTTTTAATGATGAGGTGATGGAAGTTCTTGAGACAGATCCCGATCCATTTGGTTTTAATAGTCTGTTTTATATTTCAAGTATAGAAAACTCTAAGAAATTGAATAAAATAGATAAACCCTGTGTAATTATCTCTGCATCAGGAATGATGGAAGCCGGACGAGTAAAACATCATCTGGCAAATTCTATAAATGACCCAAAAAACTCCGTTTTGGCTGTGGGTTATTGTGCCCCAACAACATTAGGTGCTCGAATTCTAAGAGGCGAAAAAACAGTTTCTATTCATGGTAATGTTTATGAAGTAAGAGCTGATATTTATAAAATCGATTCATTTAGTGGTCATGGTGATTATAAAGAAATGGGCGAATTTTTAAGTTGTCAGGATAAAAACAAAATAAAACAAGTATTTTTGGTTCATGGAGATATAGAAGCTCAGAAAAACTATAAAAAACATCTTGAAAGTCTTGGTTTCAGAAATATTGCAATCCCTGCTCCTGGTGAAGAATTTGAGGTTTAGTTATTACTATGCAACATCCAGTTCAGGATAAAAAAAATGTTTTAGACCTTTTAAGAATTTGGTTATTAATATATATTTATTGAAATAAAAAAAATACCAATATGAAGAAGTCAATTTTGTTTTTTATAATATTATTAATGTTTTCATGCCAACAGGATAAAAAATATAATTCCTTTACAAGTGAAAACTTAGATAATTTTATACCTGATTCTTATGAGCTTAAAAACAATAATATTAAACAAATTAGAGGACAAGTACTTTACATGCCAATCTATTCAAATATTCCACATTATAGTGACTCAACAAATTTTGATATGAGTGCTTTTGTTGCAATTCATAATACTGATTTTCAGCAAACAATAACTCTTCAAAAAGTGCAGTATTTTAATACCAAAGGCAAATTAGTGCATGATTTTTTACCCAATGAAAAAAAGCTACTTGGTCCACTGGAAACGGTCGATTTTTATGTGCCTTATAGAGATCAGAGCGGTACTGGTGCAAATTTTTTAATTGAATGGGTATCTGATAGTCTTGTAACAGAACCATTAATTGAATCAGTTACTATAAATACCCAACATCAGAAATGTGTTGCTGTATTAAGTCAGGGAAAGGTTATTAAAGAAATTAAGTAATAATCTAATTCCTTATTGAAATTCTTTAAGAACAAAAAAAATAGCTCTTGTACTAAGCCAAAATAAATTCATATTAATAAGGACTTTTCTAATTACGCTGCACCCAATTCGGGATAACAAAAGGGTTCCTGGATTTTTTCCGTATTTGCTTGTTCAACAAATTCTTTACGCAAAAAAGGAATGGTAGGATGATATAGAATTTTATTTTGATCATACGGAACCAAAAATTCTTTTATTTGGCTGGTTGACAATTTTTGATCAAGAAATCCTGCCGCTTTTTCCTTATCAATTATAAGTAACATACGAGGTCCATTTGGTGCATCAGGATTGTTGTGTAGTTTTTTTGTTATTTCATTTGGTGGAGTTGTAATTATTGAAAAACTATCAGTTATCTCACCCGTTTTTATATTTACCATGCTATTCCATATTCCTCCTAAATAAAACAAGCTTTTGTCTGCTGGATAAATAAAATGTGGATATGTTTTTCCTTTAAAATGATAGAACTCAAAATAGCCATCAACAGGGATTATACATCGCTTCGTGTAAATGAGATCTTTATGTTGCCAGAATACCTTTTCGCAAGTTGAGTTTAGCAATGGTCTGCCCTTTTTTATTTCTCCTATTTTAGAATCTTTATAAACCCAATCCAATGTCCATTTCATATTTTTTAGTTGTAGCTGATCATTTTCCTTTATGGCACAAGTTATTTTTGGTTCTGATTTACCAATTGCCACCCAATGCTCCTGCATAGTAATTTGTGGGTTACTCTCTTGTGCAATGAATGTTTCGTAATATAATTGAGCAATTTCATCTTCAGGATTCTCCCGAAATTGCTTTTTCATTGCCTCTCGTACTTTCTTTGTTCCTACCCAGTAACACATAAGAAGTTTTGAGTTTTAAGTTATAAGTTAAAAGTTATTTAAATATACAATTTTCGATGACTTAAATCAATTTTTCAATTATTTGGAACCTTAACTAGTAGCTAAAAGCTAACAACTAGAAGCTTTTTTAATATCCTTTAAATGTTGTTGTATAATTGTTTTCTTTTCGGCGAATCGCGGATCATCCTGAAAAGGCAAACGAGCAATCTTTTCTACCTCTATACTCGGAAAGCCAAACTCCTCGACTACTTTACCCAATATTAAATATACCCCATAACCAGTAAACGGGTATTTTTTAACTGTATTTGGAAAATGCACAGTATCAAAGAATTTGCCCTTTTCATCGAGAAAACAGCCAAAATGCATCCATTCTTTTTTTACAGTATGTACATATTTAATAGTAACCAGATCGCCCAACATCCGGACTTTTTTACCAATATGGTTAGTTAAATCTGTAGCAAAAACCTGACTACGAAACGAGGTCTTGAGTAGATCGAAACGTGTAAACGATACAGGAAATCCCAGCAATTCTATTTCATCATAAGCATCTTCAAGTTTGCTATGTGCCAATTCGGGCAGACTAAAATTCTTAACTGGAGGCTCATCAAACAGAGCATTCACTTTTGTAAGCTTTATATCTTTCGAGAAATACCAATGTGCTTCCCACAACAGTTGTTGCTTGGATATACCTGTAAAACGCATCGCTCCTACTCTGATTAGTGTCTTAAGTTGTTCAATTCCAATAATTACCCTGTTTAAAAAATCATAAAAATTTTTGTAAATACCTCTTGCATTTCGTTCTTGTATAATCTGTTTGGCAAGTTTTTCTTCCAGACTTTTTATATGCACAAACCCAAGAAATATGTCAGTTCCTGCAATTCGTGTAACATAATTACTATTGTTTACACATGGCAAAAGAATGTTGCCTCCCAGTTGCCTGGCTTCGTTAACATATACCCAGGTATGATAGAATCCACCAAAATTATTGATTACTGCAACCATAAACTCGAGAGGATAATAGGTTTTTAGATATAGGCTCTGGTAACTTTCCACTGCATACGATGCCGAATGGGCTTTTGAGAATGCATAACCGGCAAAAGATGCTATCTGACGCCATACTTCATCTGCTAACTCTGTAGAATAACCCCGCTGTTTACAATTGTTAAAAAAAGTGCTTCGTATGCGTTCAAACTCTTGTTTTGATCGGTGTTTTCCACTCATAGCCCTACGCAATATATCTGCATCCGACAAATCGAGCCCGGCAAAATGATGAGCAATTTTAATCACATCTTCCTGGTAAACCATTACACCAAAGGTTTCTTTTAGTTGTTGCTCAAAAATCGGGTGTAAATATTTAAAACCATCCGGATTATGAAACCGCTTGATATATTCCTTCATCATCCC
>JAVEZW010000197.1:0-7197 GCA_034002805.1 Bacteroidales bacterium
CCCAGTTTGGACAGAACAAGGTTATGTACGAACGCTTTGATTTTGATGTTTACAAAACTCCGGCATTCGAGATTTATAATTACCTTGACGATGATACAGCAATTTATTCTATCGGTCAGTTATCCGAACGTTGGTATTTAAGGCACAAAGCTATTTACAACGATACTTTATTGCAAAGCCCGATCATTTTATATAACAATACTACCGATTTTAGGCAAACAACAGTAATCTCAGGATCAATAGGAGTGGGAACAGGCGGTGTAACTGAAGGATTGAGAAGTCGCGTGGTTATACCCGTTATGGCATCTAATAAAGAAACAGATCATGTGCTGGGTCACGAAATGGTGCATGTTTTTCAGTATAATCTTGTTAAAAAGAACGATAGTCTTTCTTTTCAATCCCTAGCCAATATTCCTTTGTGGTTTATCGAAGGTACTGCCGAATTCTTGTCAATCGGACCTATGGATAATCGCACAGCCATGTGGATGAGAGATGCAGTTATCAATAAGGACGTGCCTTCCATGAAAGATATGACACGTAACATGAACAAGTATTTTCCTTACCGTTACGGTCATGCGTTTATGTCATATATTTCGGGTGTTTGGGGCGATGATGTAATTCAACCATATTATTATTTGTCATTACGATTTGGATTAGAGCATGCTACCAAGCTTTTGTTTAACCTTACCACCGACAGTCTTTCTGTGCTCTGGCAAAAAGGTGTTGAAAATCAATATGCCGAATTTTTAAAAGATACGATCGCTCCTGTTGGCGAACTGATGTTTAATGATAAAAATGGAGGCGAAATAAATTTGTCGCCCGTATTAAGCCCTGATGGTACGCAGGTTATATTTCTTTCTAACCGTGATGTTATTAATATCGATATCCTTTTGGCTGATACCGAAACAAAAAGGATAAAAACCAAACTTACATCTACAGTTAAAAAAACACATATTGATGATTTTAACTATATCGAAGATGCCGGTTCATGGTCGCCCGATGGCAAGAAGTATGTGTTTGCAACCTTCTCGCAAGGAACACATGTTTTATTATTGGTAGATATTGATAATAAACGAATAAGAACCGATGAGGAGATTAAGATTGCAGGAATGGATTATATCAGTAATCCCGAATGGTCGCCTGATGGAAAATCAATTCTTTTTAATGGATTGGTAAAAGGCAAAAGCGATTTATTCTTGTATCACCTCGAAACCAAAAAACTCACTCAATTAACGAACGATTATTATTCAGATTTACAACCTTCATGGTCGTCTGATGGTTCCGAAATAGCTTTTATCTCCGATCGTGGTTCTGATACTAATTTGGATAAACAGATTTATGGTGCATACCATTTATGTATTTATAAGATGAGGACAGAGCAGGTGTTGGTTTACGATTTTTTACCCAATGCAAATATTTACAGTCCTCAGTATTCACCCACCGATTCATCGTTGTATTTTCTTTCCGATGCCGATGGATTTAGGAACTTGTACAGGTATCATTTACATGATGGCGAAATATTTAAGTTAACAAAATTTGCTACAGGAATTACTGGTATTACCGATCTGGCGCCTGCATTTAGTGTTTCTCGTAAATCGGGTGATGTAGTGTACACGCATTATGCCAAAGGAAAGTATTTTGTTTATAAAGCAAAAACAACTGATTTTCTGAATATTGTCGTTGATCCACGAACAACCAATTTCGATGCTGCTTATCTAGCTCCGGGTAAAATCCGTATTGCAAATATTGTTCAGAGTAACCTTAATGTTAATCCTTCTCAGCCAAAAGATTCATTTGAGATACAAAAGTATGATCCAAAGTTCGAACTTGAGTATATTGGTTCTTCAGGTGTTGGAATGGGATATAGTAACTACGGAACCTATGCATCAGGTGGTGTGAGTGCTTTATGGAGCGATATGCTCAAATACCACCAGATTTTTGGTATGTTACAGATTAACGGCGAGGTTTACGATTTTGGTGGGCAACTGGCTTATTTAAACATGAAAAAAAGATTGTTCTGGGGAGCTTCTTTTTATCATTTTCCATACAGAGCAATGTACTGGACTCCTAAGATTGATACTATAAATGGCACTCCTTATTATGTCGATTCGTATCAGTTAATTCGTGTTTTCGAAGAAAATCTTTCTGTATTTTCGCAATACCCTATATCTTCAAAATTGCGTTTCGAGGGCGGTGTTTCTTATGCTCATTATAGTTTCCGGGTTGATAGCATAAATAATTATTTCTCTGGTGGCTATAACGTAGGCCAAACAAAAGAAAAAGTGGATGGCCCGCCTTCGTATGATATAGGAAGAGCTTATATTGCTTTTGTTGGCGATAATACTACATTTGGATTAACATCACCTATGGATGGATATAGGTATCGTTTTCAAGTAGATCAAATGGTTGATGCTGTTAATGTTACCGGTATATCATTAGATTACCGAAAGTACTATTTTAAAAAACCGTTGGGATTTGCTTTCAGGGTCATGCACTATGGCCGATATGGTGACGATCAGGATCTGTTATATCCTATTTATTTGGGTAACGATTACCTTGTTCGTGGATATAATTACAATGCATTTAATAAATCGTACGAATCGTATAACGAGAACTTTCTGGATATTAATCAATTAACCGGAAGTAAAATTTTTGTTATGAATGCCGAGATTCGTTATCCATTTACCGGACCTAAACGTTTTGCTTTAATAAAATCAAATGTTTTTTATTCAGATATTGTTTTCTTCCTCGATGGTGGTGTATCGTGGTACAATAATACCGTTCCATGGGACAAAGATAGTGATATTCGGTATTTCTGGAATCCCAATCCAAGTTTCCATACACCGGTATATAGCGCCGGAGCATCAATACGCATAAACCTTTTCGGGTATATGGTGCTCGAACCCTATATTGCAAAGCCTTTTCAGTTGCAGAATGTTCCGTTTACCACCGGGTTTATTATCAGTGGTGGCGGATTTTAATACCCCAGTTTAAGATTTAACTCTTTAAGTATATCAGATTTTAACGGAAAATCAGCGTTCTTTAATGCATTGTACCATAAATCTGTATTGGCTTTATCGTTTAAGCTTTGATAACTAAGCACCAGATAATAATACGACAATCCAAAAATATGCGATTCGATAGTTGGTTGCCCATCTAAAACCTGCTTAAATAATGGAATGCTTTCATTAATGGCACCATGTGTAAATAAATCAAGGGCTTTTTCGAAGGCAATTACTTTTTTATTGTGAATGTTGTCGAGAATAATTCCTCGGAATGAGAAGCAGGCCTGATCGCAATTTTCGATTAAATCAATAAAAACAATACTCGTATCGATCAAAGGAAAATAAAGTAAAAACCGAAGAATTTCACCTTTTCTGCTAAACTCATATTTCTGAGGGCAAATGGGTATGTTTTCAGATCGGACTAATTTGTATTCCTGTATTCCTTTACTATTCTTAAGAATAATGTTGTCGTCGGCACAAAACCATCCACCCGATTGCATTTGGTTAGTAATGCTTAATGTAACTATTGTATTGTCGTGGGTAATCTCAATCTTTTCGATGATTAGATCGGCATGGCTTTGTTCTGCAGCAACAGGATTTTCGTAAATCTGGCTAAAAGCAGGATAAAACAATTGTATTCCCAATAATAATAAAAGTATTTTTTTCATTTTAATAAATATAAAAATAGAATCAATTTTTTAATATTTTTTGCAACGTAGTTGCAATATCTTTGTAATAAAAATACAATAAAAATACGAACAGCGTAGCTGTGAAATCTTAATCATACCATTCAAATAAATATTGTTCATCGTATTCTATATCAAATTTTTTAAGTATAGATAGATATTCTTCTTTGAAAGTAATTTTTTTATGATGCTCAGACTGATTTAAAATGTATTTAGCCACATCATCAATTTGTGATTTAGAATAAGTAAAACTACCAAATCCATCCTGCCAGTTGAATTTTCCTAAAATCATCTTTTTTTCGTTAATAAATTTTGAGGAACTAGCTTTAATATCGCGGGTTAAGTCCGATACAGAAATAGTTGGATGTAATGCCAATAAAATATGTGTGTGGTTAGGGTTACAATATATAGCTAAAGCTTTACAATTTTTGTTCGTAATTATGCCACATATATATTTCTCCAATTCAGTGCGATATTTTTCTTTAATAAGGTTTTCTCTGTTTTTTACTGCAAAAACTATTTGCACATACATTTGTGTATAGGTGTTTGCCATTATTCTTAATTTATATCGCAGCTGCGCTGCTTAGTTTGAATAATTATTTATTTGTTACAAAGATTTAGCTCACTCGGAGCTACAATTATTTTGAAATATTGTTTTTACATATCATTGGTGTCCGATTAAAGATTTTGTAGACCTTATAATATGAATAATATTAAGCTTTTCATAAGATTTCACCACTACGTGGCTTCATTATATTTACATATTAATGCTACAAAGATTTTACTGCTACGCAGTATTTACCTTAGCAACGTAGTTGCTTAATCTTTGTAAATAAATGCTTTGTAAAAACCTTAAAACAGCCTAGCTGCGATATCATTATTAGTTACAAATTTTATCGGACCTTAGTGTTTACATTTAACTTCTTAAATGTGATATAAGAGTATTAATTTCAATATTTAAAACGAAGATACAAAAAAACCCTCCGTTGCAGGAGGGTTTAAACGTGTTTTTATAATCACCGATTATTATTTTCCAAATAATTTGAAATCTAAACCAAGAGCGATAAATAAATTGTCTTTATCGTAGGTTTCTTTAACTGATACTAAAGTGCCTGATCCAGCTATATCGTGATCAAATGTCTTTTCAAATGTTTCGTAAGTAGTATAGCCAATACCAAGATTTAAGTCGATGTTTGGAGTTACTTTGTAAGCACCACCAAATCCTATCGAGTTAGATGAGTTGGTATAGCTTAAGTTAGATTGGTAAACTTCTTTAACACCGATTTGGGTATGCAGGTAACCTAAGCTTAATAAGAATTTTTCAGTTATTTTGTACTCTAAACCAATGGCGGCTTCCCATAATCCTTTATTAATTAGTTGATCATTTTCAACAAAAACACCGTTTATTTTTTTACCATAATCAGCTTGTTTGTCGAAATAATAGTGACCACCAACTGCTACAGAGAATTTATCAGTAATTTTATAATCAGCACCCAAAGTAAACTGAGCAGGCATGTCATTATTTACTTTTTCTCCATCAGGGAACATATAGATAGGAGCAGGATTCCCTTCTGTATCTACCCCCATTCCAATTGCAAACCCTTTACCAGGTTCAACATTATTCTCAAGTTCAATATTGGTTTCGAATTCGTATTTCATACCAATATTAAGTTTGTTTTCCATAAGTGAAAGGTTAACTCCAATGATTGGAGCAATGCCAGATCCTTTTTGTTCGATATCACCTTCCTGGTCAGCTAAAAGAACTGATGCTGCAGCTGCTTTTGTATAGTTAGGATGTACAATGCCATATGCCGTTCCAATTGGAGTTGCTGTTGGGATTCCTAAAGCGGTAAAGCCAGCTTCCATTGCTGTTCTCTGATCTGAGGTTATAGCTCCAGCTCCTTCCGCCTGTGCAAGAGTTAATGAGCTTGCGCCTCCTGCAACTAATCCGCCTAATCCTGCATCAAGTGGTTGCAATTGTCCTGCTACTCCTGTAAAGTAACTTGCGGCAAGCACTTCATTGGCTAAACCGGGGTTAAGTGTGATATCTTTCAAATGACCAGTATAAGTATTGGTTGCAGAAACGTAACGTGCACCTAAGTAAACTGCTATCATATCGTTGATTGCATAGGTTACACCTAACTGATATCCATAATAAACAGATGATCCTTCAAGGTAAGCATCAAGACTATAAGATGTTGCATCGTATGGAGCATTTAACATGGGAACTAAATCTGAAGCAGACATATCAAACATAGGTAATCCTTTGTCGAATGTTGCACTACCTCCACCTCCAATAACATTAAATCCAAATGAAAAAGCAAATTTGCCAGTTTTATAGGCAGCATAAACACTTGGAAATAAAGGAGCAAATACAGATCCTTCGTAATCACTTGTGTTTAAATACGAGTAATCTGAAGTTATATATCTGTTTTGTGTTATAATCTGATCAGTTAGTGATATGTATAAACCATCACCCAATTTGGCCAGACCGGCTGGATTAAAATAAACTGCGTCGATACCGGTTGATGCATCGCGAGCAAACATTCGAACCCAGGCAGCACTTTGGTTGGTATTGGTTACAATACCTCCTGCATGAGAGAAAAATGGGAACAACATGATCCCGATAAATAATAATGCTAGTCTTTTCATGTGTAGAATTTTTTTAGGTTATTATTTTAAGTACAATTCTAATTTCATTTATTAATTAAGGCTTATTTGCCATTAATAATTGATTTAAAAGATTAAAGATAATTTTTCTGTTGAATAAAATGAAGAAAAATTCGACCAAATTTAGCTAGACCATTCTCCAAATCTCTTCAATATTTATCAATAATTTAATATACAGATATTTATAATGATAGATAGTTGTAATATCTATGAAATTAATTTTCGACTCTCTATAAATAAAATTCGAAAAAAGAAGGCTTAATGGATTTAACTAGAAAATAGTAGTTTTTAGAAGAGGTTTATCTTCGTTTTTCTTTTTCCCTCTGCATCCAAAAGCGATATTCAAACCTACCCTAAAGTTTAATGAAGTGGTTTGATGACCCCAGAGTGCTGCCGAAGCATTATCAGCAACAACATAAAGCTGTAGTGGTGCTCCACCCAATACAAGTCCTACTCCAATATTATTATATGAACCGTTCATAATGGAATAACTTACTGTTGCTGAAATACCTCGTATTGGTCGGGCATTTGCCGAGAATGTATAAGCACTTGTAAGATGATCGTTAAAATAGTAACCACGGTACAAAAAGCTTAAATCGAACTTTTTGGAAACAAGCCACGAAGCACCCACATAAATTTTAGTATTAAGGCTGGTTGTGAAATTAGTAACCTGGTTCGTTACTTTAAAGCTATTCTCTAAGGAGTCAAGAATTTCCTGAAATTGGCCATCGAATGAGGCCGAATCGTTTGTGCTTAACTCGCCTAAATCAGCTCCCTTAAAAGTAAAGTCGCCTTTTAATGCAAGGTTTGTAATATCAGTATCCCATTTAATATAA
>JAVEZW010000198.1:0-7153 GCA_034002805.1 Bacteroidales bacterium
AGTGCCAAAAATAACAGAAGGAGAAGAAATTTATTTTTTTGCATTTTATCGAATATTAAAATTTATTTTTAAGTATGCATTTCCTAAGTTTTCAATTATATCCGAAGCAATTACTGCTTCCTGTCCAGTTTTTTCTGCTGCAATGTCGCCTGCTAAACCATGTAAATATACACCAATTATTGCTGCAAGCTTAGGTTCATATCCCTGCCCTAATAACGAAAGAATAATACCTGTTAGTACATCACCACTTCCAGCGGTTGCCATACCTGGATTTCCTGTAGAATTAAAATAACAATCTCCATCTGGGCAAGCTATTGAGGTGTGTGCACCTTTTAAAACAATAAATACACCGTTGCTTTTAGCGAATTCGATTTGTTTTTGTAATCTCTCAAAGTCGTTTGTCCAATTGCCTGCCAATCGTTCAAACTCCTTCGGGTGCGGCGTTAGAATACTATTCTTAGGTATTTTTTTTATTAGATCTTTGTGTTCCGATAAAATGTTCAAGGCATCAGCATCAATAACTAAAGGTCTTTTGTAGTTATCGATTAGGTAAGTAAATCCTTTTACAGTATTTGGTTTGGTTCCAATACCGGGGCCAATACCGATAGAAGAAAAATCCTCAGGATTTGGCAATCCCGAAAAAATAAGTTCAGATTCGTCAATACTCACCATTGCTTCGGGTAAAGCTGTTTGTATAATCTCATATCCCAATTTTGGAATATGAACAGTTACCAATCCGGCTCCAGCTCGTAAACTTGCTTTTGCAGCTAACACTGCGGCACCCATTTTGCCATAACTACCAGCTATCAAAGCTACATGCCCAAAAGTACCTTTATGATCGAATTTCTTTCTGGGTTTAAGGTTTTCTTTTATAAAATCCTGCTGAACATAAAAAAATGAAGTTGGAGTATTTTTAATTGCTTCGGGATGCAAACCAATTGGCAATACAATCCATTTCCCTAAAAACCGATCGTTTTCTGGTAATAAAAAAGATAGTTT
The DNA here is from genome assembly GCA_034002805.1 of Bacteroidales bacterium. Lineage (GTDB taxonomy): Bacteria > Bacteroidota > Bacteroidia > Bacteroidales > UBA12077 > UBA12077. The sequence continues at coordinate 1,000 of JAVEZW010000198.1, forward strand.
CGGAAACTGAAAGGTAAGTGTGTAATCAGCACAAATAATTGAATCAGAATCGTTAGCAGAATTATCTTCCCCGAATAATCCTGATGGAATATCAATAGAGATAGTTATTGCTTTAAAATTATTTATATGTTGTATAAGATCTTTTGCAAGTCCTTCGGTTTTGCGACTTAACCCTGTTCCGAAGATACCATCAATGATTATTTCATCTGGCTGAATATTAGGGAAATCATCTTTAGAATTAATTTCGATTATACGGATAGATTTAAGTTCTTGTAAGATTTTTAAATTCGTTTCACAATCAGGTGAAAGTTTTTCAGATATTTTAACCAGGTAAACAAATGTATTATAGTTATATTGCGACAACTGTCTTGCAACAACCAACGCATCTCCACCATTATTTCCCGGACCAGCAAAAACATGAACTGTTTTGGGTTGATTGAAGTTTTCTTTTATCCATTGAGAGATAGTACTGGCTGCACGAATCATTAAATCAATTGACTTTATTGGCTCGTATAGAATTGTATATTCATCAATTTCGCGTATTTGGGCTGACCGAAATATTTTCATAAATTAGATATTTATAAGAACAAATTTAGCAGGTTAAACCTTTAAATAAAAACTTGGTCTGAAAAAAAAGATTTATATTTGTCAGTCTTAAAATTTGAGTATTAATATTAACTAAAAATAATTAATTATGTTTAAAGGACATCCTAAAGGTTTGATGGCAGCTGCATTAGCAAATATGGGGGAACGATTTGGTTTCTACATTATGATGGCTATTTTAACCTTATTTATTTCTGCCAAATTTGGTTTATCAGAAGTAGCAACCGGGGCCGTTTATTCTATCTTCTATGCTTCTATTTATTTATTAGCATTAGTAGGTGGTATTATTGCTGACAGATCCGGAAACTACAAAGGAACAATTCTAACAGGTATTATTGTAATGGCACTAGGTTATTTTATAATTGCAATTCCTACTCCAACTCCTGTGCCAAACAAGGTTCTTTACCTGACATTAACTTGTATTGGTTTATTCGTAATTGCTTTTGGTAATGGATTGTTTAAAGGTAACTTGCAAGCTCTTGTAGGTCAAATGTACGATAACGATACTTATCAAAATAAAAGAGAATCAGGATTCCAATTATTCTACATGTTTATTAATGTAGGTGGATTCTTCGCTCCATTTGTTGCTGTAGGTGTTAGAAACTGGTGGTTAAAAGTTAATAATTTCGATTATAATGCTGCTCTTCCAGAGTATTGTCACGAATACATTGAAAAAGGAGCTGCAATGTCTCCTGAAAGAATCGAAGCTTTAAAAACGTACGCAGAAAGTGCAATTTTAAACGGTGAAAAAGTTAATGATCTATTAGCTTTCGCAAATTCTTACGTTGATGTTTTTAGTAGAGGTTTCCATTATGCGTTTATTGCTGCAATTATTATGATGGCTGTTTCTTTCTTAATTTATGTTTTTAATAAAGCTAAATTCCCAGATCCTTCACATAAAGCAGCTAAATCTGTTAATGGTAAAAAAGTTTCCGCTGAAGAAATTAAAATGAGTGCTCAAGAAATAAAGCAAAGAGTATATGCTTTATTTGCAGTATTCGGTGTTGTTATTTTCTTCTGGTTATCGTTCCATCAAAATGGTTACTCTTTAACCTATTTTGCTAGGGATTATGTAAATTTGGATATCATTAATATCAACCTTGGTTTTACCACTATTAAAGGAGCTGAGATTTTTCAATCTGTTAATCCATTCTTCGTTGTAACACTTACTCCACTTATTATGTTATTATTCAACCGTATGGATAGAAAAGGTAAAACTATTTCTACTCCCAAGAAAATTGCTTATGGTATGGGTATAGCTGCTTCAGCATATGTATTCTTAATGATCTTTTCTTGGACATTACCAGATAAATCTGAATTAGGGATGATGTCTGCAGAAGCAGTAAATTTAATAAGAGTTACACCATTTGTAATGGTTGGATTGTACTTTATTCTTACAGTAGCTGAGTTATTTATTAGTCCTCTTGGATTAGCTTTTGTATCTAGAGTTGCTCCTCCACATATGCAAGGTGTTATGCAAGGAGCTTGGTTAGCTGCTACTGCAATTGGTAATTCATTGTTATTTATTGGTGGTATTTTATATATGAATACTCCAATGTGGACAACTTGGTTAGTATTCGTTGTAATGTGTACACTTTCTATGATCGTTATGCTTGCAATGGTTAAATGGTTAGAAAGAGTTGCTAAATAATATTGGAATTATATTATTAAAAATCCTGCAAACTTTTGTTTGCGGGATTTTTTTTGAAAAAAATTACATTTTTTGCAAACGTTTGAAATAAGCCTTTGGGTTTATTTTGGACGATTGTAATTAATTGCCTATTAATAATTTACGCATTCGTATCTCTTTTTTTATTATCTTTGATAGTAGTTAAATTATCTAAGCTTACTAATCTTCAAATCCATGAATAAATATAAAAAATCACTTAGTTTCTGGCAAATCTGGAATTTAAGTTTTGGGTTTCTGGGCATTCAGTTTGGCTTTGCACTGCAAAATGCCAACGCCAGTCGTATTCTTCAAACCTTTGGAGCAAATGTAGAACACCTTAACTGGTTTTGGCTGGTAGCTCCTTTAACAGGTATGATTATTCAGCCCATTGTTGGTTACTATAGTGATAGAACATGGACAAAACTTGGACGACGACGACCTTTCTTCCTGGCAGGAGCGATTCTTACAAGTGCTGCGCTTATTGCAATGCCTAATGCCCCGCATCTGGCATCGTTTATTTCACCAATGTTTATTGGTGGAGGAATGTTAATGATCATGGATGCATCAATAAATATTTCGATGGAACCATTCAGGGCATTAGTTGCTGATAAACTACCTGAAGAACAACATACTCTGGGCTTTTCGGTTCAAACCATGCTAATTGGTATTGGTGCTGTTATCGGATCATGGTTGCCCTATATTCTCGGAAATATTTTCGGCATCTCAAAAGAAGCAGCCAACCAGGGAGAGATTTCACCCAATGTTATCTGGTCGTTTTATATTGGAGCCTTCGTTTTAATATCATCAATAGTTTGGACAGTAATTACTACAAAAGAATATCCTCCACAATTTTATGATGAAGAGGAAAGCAAGGAAGAAAAAGTAAAGAAGAAATTTACTATACCTAAAACAATGATTCAGTTATTGGTGGTTCAGTTTTTTTCATGGTTTGCACTTTTCTCCATGTGGGTTTATACAACTCCTGCAATTGCATCAAGGTTTTATGGAACCACCGATCCTCATAGCATTCAGTTTCAGGAAGCTGGCGATTGGGTAGGAATATTATTTGGTATTTATAACGGAGTTTCTGCAATCATAGCACTCTCCTTACCAATTATTGCAAAGCGTGTTGGTCGAAGAGCAACACACGCACTAGCTCTTACGATCGGCGGGTTATCATTTTTATCATTCTTTTTATTTAAGAATGATACCTGGCTTATTCTGCCAATGATAGGTGTTGGTATTGCCTGGGGGAGCATTCTTGCTATGCCATACGCTATGCTGGCAAATTCTATTCCGGCAAAACAAATGGGCGTATTTATGGGCTTGTTTAATCTTTCGATAACAATACCGCAAATAACCAATGGATTACTCGGAACGGTTTTGTTTAAACATGTTTACGGAGGAAATCCTTTTAATGCAATCCTGGCTGCAGGGATTTGTATGATTCTTGGCGCCTTAAGTACTTATTTTGTTGATGATAAACTTGATAAACGAATAGCAAGATAATGAATATAGAAGCAGTTATTTTTGATTTGGATGGTGTTATTGTCGATACAGCCATCTTTCATTATCAGGCCTGGAAAAGACTGGCTAATGAGCTTGGTTTTGATATTACAATTCATCAGAATGAACATCTTAAAGGGATTAGTAGATTCGATTCTCTTGAAATAGTTCTCGAGATAGGCAAAATAAATAACTTAACTGAAAAAGAAAAAGTTGTACTTGCAACACGAAAGAACGACTGGTATAAAGAAAACATCCTTAAAATGACTCCTGATGATATTTTGCCTGGGGTAAGTGATTTTCTTAAAAAACTTAAATCAGCAAATCATAAAATCGCTATTGGCTCATCGAGTAAAAATGCCGGAATCATTCTCGAAAAGATTGGGTATAGCAATTATTTTGATGCAGTTATTGATGGTAATAAAATTTCGTTCTCCAAACCTGATCCGGAGGTTTTTATTAAAGCAGCAAAGGAGCTCAAAGCCAATCCGAAAAACTGCATTGTGTTCGAGGATGCAGCTGCCGGAATTGAAGCAGCTCATAATGCCGGAATGAAGGCAATAGGAGTTGGTACTCAAGAGGTTCTTTGCAAAGCCGATCTGATTATCCCGGATTTTAGAAATCTCGATATTTCAATATTTGATAGAATTAGTTAAAAAATTTAAATCCTACGTAAATGAATACGTATTTAAAAAACGACGATTGGTGTATAATTGAAGAGGAGTTTAACCCTAAGAATCAACGTTCATCAGAAAGTATTTTTTCATTGGGTAATGGAAAAATAGGACAACGAGCTAATTTCGAAGAACGATATTCAGGTGATTCGTTGCAGGGAAACTATATAGCCGGAATTTATTATCCCGACAAAACAAAAGTAGGATGGTGGAAAAACGGATATCCTGAGTACTTTGCAAAAGTTTTAAACGCACCCAACTGGATTGGCATTGATGTTATGATTAATGACCAGTTGCTTGATCTGGCTAAGGTGAAGGTGGAGTCGTTTCAGCGTGTGTTAAACATGCACGAAGGAGTACTTGAGCGTTCTTTTGTGGCCGAATTTGAAAACGGTAATAAAGTAGAGGTTAATGCCAAACGGTTTATTAGCCTTACTGAGCCTGAGCTTGGTTGCATCAGATATGAGGTTAAAAGCCTTAATGTTAATGGTAAAATTACTGTTACTCCATTTATCGATGCAGATGTTATTAACGAAGACTCAAATTATAACGAAAAATTCTGGGATGAGGTTGCTGCAAAAAGTACTCCGGGTGAGGCATATATCTCAACAAAAACTAAAAAACTCAATTTTCATGTCTGTACGGCCATGAAATACAGAGTTGAGAAAAATGGAACAGTAATTAGTAATTCATCTATCGAAGATCGCAGAAAAAAATATATAAGTCAGAGTGTTTGTGTTAATTGCAAAAAGAATGATGTTGTAACCATCTATAAGTATGCAGCAATAACCACATCCGAAGATTACGAAAAAAGTGCAATTATCGAGGCTGCGGGTACTGTTTTAAAAAGATCATTCAAAAAAGGATTCGAAAAGTTATACGAAGATCACAAAAAAGCATGGGCCGATAAATGGTCTGAGAGCGATATCGTGATCGAAGGAGATGTTGCTGCTCAACAAGCTATTCGATTTAATATTTTTCAGTTAAATCAAACCTATACTGGCGAAGATGAGCGTCTTAATATTGGTCCAAAGGGTTTTACAGGCGAAAAGTATGGCGGTTCAACTTATTGGGACACCGAAGCATATTGTGTGCCTTTTTATTTACGTACAGCCGATCAACGGGTAGCTAAAAATCTGTTGTTGTATCGTTATCGCCAATTAGAAAAAGCCATTGAAAACGCTGAGAAGCTTGGTTTTAAAAATGGAGCTGCATTGTACCCAATGGTTACAATGAACGGTGAAGAATGCCACAACGAATGGGAGATTACATTTGAGGAGATTCACCGTAACGGAGCTATTGCTTACGCTATCTATAATTATACACGTTACACAGGTGATGAATCCTATTTATTTGAGCATGGTATCGAGGTTTTAATTGGTATTAGTCGATTCTGGGCACAGCGGGTTAATTACTCAGGCGAAAAGAAAAAGTATGTAATGCTTGGTGTTACAGGCCCAAATGAGTACGAAAATAACGTAAACAATAATTGGTACACGAGTACTATTGCTGCATGGTGTATGGAATATACCATACAAAGTATTGCAAAAATTGAAGAAAAATCTCCTGATCATTTTAAACAGATAAAGGAAAAGCTGCAATTTAATGAGCTTAAGGAAGTTAGTCTATGGACAAAGATAATTGATAATATGTATTACCCTGAGAATGAGGAGTTGGGTATTTTCTTGCAACAGGAAGGGTA
>JAVEZW010000199.1:0-7150 GCA_034002805.1 Bacteroidales bacterium
ATTTCTTCGATAAATGGTGAATTCATTGGGAAAATTCTTTCAACTCCAACACCACCTGAAATTTTTCTTACTGTAAAAGTTTCAGAACCTGCTGCACCTTTTCTTTGAAGAACTACTCCTTTGTAATTCTGAATTCTTTCTTTATTACCTTCTTTAATTTTATAATGAACGGTAATTGTATCGCCGGCTTTAAATTCAGGGAATTCTTTCTTTACTGCGAATTCACTCTCTACTAATTTTATTAAGTTCATCCTGATATACTATTTAAGTTTTTGCATTCTTTTAAACAGAGCGCAATATTACAAATATTTTTTTGATATTAATAATATTTCGTTTAAAAAAGTTATTTATTTCAAGCTGCAAATATCGACAAAATATTTTTCATTTCAAAGAATTCAAATCTTTCTGGGGCTAACCCTTGAAATTATAATAACTTACAGAATTACAATTTAATTTAATTTGCGAATAGGACCGAGGTTTAAAAAATCTTTTAATCTTCTTAAACGACTTTTTTTAGTTTCAATCTGAATCTGCACTTACTTATGGAAGATTAAAATGATAATAAAAAAACCGCTAATTATTTAGCGGCTTTTTTTATCATATAAAGAATTATTAATGTCCAGCACCAATAACTTTTAACTTGTCACCGGCATCTTTTACAATCATTCGGTACCATTCTTCATTATATCCAGGGAATTTTACCATTGGAGGAATATATGCATCGCCTTCTGGCACTGGTTGCGAAAATTTAACATTTCCATCCAAATACTTAGTAAATAAGTAGGAGTAAAGCTTTTTCCAGGTATAAACTGTTGAGTTTCCTTGTGTAACTGAATAGTCAGTAATAAACTCAATAGCTAATTCTGGATTTGATTTGTACATTTCAGATGCAGCCTTGTCGATTGCTTTTATTTCTTCAATAAATCCTTTTTCAAGGTTTTGTTGAACAGGTTGTATATCCTTAATCATATCAGAGTATCTTGTATAGGCAAGATTTGAAACCTGATTAAATACCCAAAATGCAGCATTATCGCTAAATTCCATGATAGAACCATTACCAACAGCAAAAGTCTCAGGTACTCTTGTCATTCCACAATACATTGGCGAATAAACAGTTGTATATGTATCATCAACTCCAAACCAAATAATTCCACCAATTGGATTTGGTAACCAATTACGACTTTGGGTTACAAATGAAAAACCAGTTTGTTGTGTAGATATTGCTCTTTCGTGTAAATAGTTTTCTCCATCAACGCTCCATGTCATTGGTCTCCAGCGAACTATTGATTTGTATGGACCAGCACCAATATCTTGTGTCATATCCATTGGTGTATTTTGATAATAGTCGCGCATTAAACCCATAACATCATGAACTGTTAATTTGTTATCAACCTTAACCCATAATGGCATACGGTTTTTTAGATCTTTACCCATGGCATAATCAAGGTATTTGCCCATTTCGCTATTTACCTTGTTAAAACCAGAGAATACGCGTGCTTCGCAAAAACGTGCACCGCCAAAATCGATTGGAGCATAAATATCTGAAAAACTAAATTCTTCATCTGTTCCGCTGAAAAAACCTTTTTCACGTGCAAAGCTAATAACATCAAGCGAATGGAATGTAGTTTGACTTGGATCGTTGAAATTATTTACTTTCTGAACTGGAAATGTAGTAATTCGTGCATGATTTGCGTGTCCTGAAATGTAACCATCAGGTATTTGTCTTGCAACCCAAAGAGCTCCATTATTCCAGGTTACTGTTGTGTTTTTCTCAATCGTTTTAAGATTGTTTTTGATTTCTTCATCTGAAAGTTTAGCTGTTTCAAATACTTTTTTTACCTCCGCGTTTAATGCGTCCTGAGTTAAAAAAGTTTTGTTTGCCAATTTTGCAATTCCTTTAGAAATTGCTGAAGGCATTGCAGCTGATATTGCTTTTATATTTGCAGATGTAAGTTTATAAACTCCTCCTTTACCAATCATCTCAAGAATCCATACTTCGTTAGGATCGGCAATCGAAAATGACTCACCAGAACTGTAATATCCATATTTTTCAACTAATTCGGTCATAGTTTGTATTGCTTCGCGAGCTGTTCGGGCTCTTTGAAGTGTAATGTAAATCAATGTACCATAATCTATTAACTGACCATCGCGACTCATGGAGAGTTCATCACGGCCACCATAAGTTGTTTCGCCAATTGCAAGCTGATATTCATTTATGTTCCCAACTACTGAATATGTTTGTGAAGCTTGCGGTATTTGGCCAAGGAAACGACCAGTATCCCATTCGTAGATCTTATACATCGCACCGGCAGGATAAGTTGCTGCTGGCCAATGATATAATTCGCCAAAAAGAACATGCGAATCTGCCGAATAGGAAATCATGGTTGATCCGTCAACTGTGGCTCCTTTTGTGATTAAAAAATTTGTACATGCATAGCCCGAAACATGAGTCGTAGCTATTGCTAATATTGCTAAAGCAATGGTTAAAAATAGTTTTTTCATGATTTATAAATTGATTTTTAATTTGTATTTTCTGTAGTTGACAAAAATAGAAAAATATTTAAATTATAAAAGTGATGAATGTTCTCCTGCTAATTTATTATAGCATTAAATCCACAATCTTTTCACGATCCTCATCTGTAAATTTATAGGCTAATCCATCGATCTTGGTCTTAATCATCTGATTTACAATCTCGTTTCTCTTTTCTTTACCAATATTAATATCCGAAAGTCTTATCGGGCAATCTATTGATTTAAAGAATTTTTCGAGGTTTGCAATGGTCTCATCAGCTGTTTTTGTTCCAAATAATTGTTTTCCCAGGTTAGCAATTCGTTCAGGAATTCTGTCTTTATGTAGTTTTAACCATGCAGGATATGCAATTGATAATGTTGCTCCATGCGCTGTATCGTACAAATAGGAAAGGTTGTGGCCAATATCATGAACTCCCCAATCGCCATATTTACGGCCATAATTAGTTAGTCCGTTTAGTGCTAATGTTGCAGCCCACATTACACGTGCTCTGTATTCGTAATTATTAGGTTCTTTTAATACTAAAGGAGCAACATCCATAGCTTCTCTTATTATAACTTCAACAATTCGGTCTGATAATATTGCATCACCTACACCAAAATAAGCTTCAAGACTATGTGCAATTAAATCGGCTATTCCATAAGCAGTATAGTTTTTAGGAACTGAATAGGTGTATTCTGGATCAAGAAAAGAGTGTGCCGGATACATTAATGGAGAAACATACCCTCTTTTTTCGCCTGTTGTATGATTTTGCAATACTGCGGCTCCATTCATTTCGGTTCCTGTTGCAGCAAGCGTTAATACAGCTATTACAGGAATCGCTGATTTGGGTTTTGCTTTGTAAGTCATAAATGCCCAGGGATCGGTATTGTTAGCTATTGATAAACCAGTAATTTTAGCCGAATCGATCACACTTCCTCCACCTACAGCAACAATTACATCAACATGATTTAATTTTCCCAGTTGAGCAGCGCGAGAAACGTCATCAACCAACGGATTTGATTTTATACCATAGTACTCAGTTACCTCAGCCTGAATCATATTTAACTGCTGAATTACCTGATCATAAACTCCATTTTTCTGAATAGATCCTTTTCCGTACATTAGTAAAACCCTTTTTCCGTATTCGTTAACAGTTTCACCGAGTTTTTCAATCACATTTTTACCAAAATGCACTTTGGTTGGATTATAAGCTGTAAAATTTTCCATAATTTTTTATAAACTTTAAGAATACAATTATAGACAAAATTGTGCTTAAATAGTTTAAAATTTGAGAGGCAAAGATTAAAACAAATTAATCAGTGATTGTAAATAACTCCGCAACACGAATCTCTTTGAGCTCCTGTAACTGAAGCAAGGCAGTTAATCTGATTATTGATTTTGAGTAATCCGAGAAAAGCAAATATCAATGCTTCTTTATATTCTACTATCTGTGTTTCGGGAATCACAACCTGATGCTTCGATTTGTTTGTTATTAGTTCTATTAAATAAGAGTTGTAGGCTCCACCACCAGTTATTAAAATTTTTCCAACTTGAAGCGACTCAGTTGATTTTACAATTTGGTGGGCAATATGGTGACAAATTGTATTTAGCTTATCCTCCGTGGTAATAGCGTATTTATCCATAATTGGGATGAAACTTCCTTCGAGCCATTCTCTGCCAAGCGATTTAGGATATGTTAATTTGTAATAATCCAATTCATTAAGTTCCTGATAAAGTTCGGTGCAAAAATTTCCTGATCGGGCAATTTCGCCATTCTTGTCAAAATTAAAACCTAAATCTTTAACTAAATGGTTTAGTACAATGTTTGCAGGACAAATATCATAAGCTAGTCGTATATTATCCTTTTCGAATGAGATGTTTGCAAAACCACCAATGTTAAGGCAAAAGTCATAATCAGCAAATAAAAGCCTGTCGCCAATAGGAACCAGAGGAGCTCCTTGTCCGCCAAGCGCAACATCGAGCGATCGAAAATCACAAATGGTTTTTAATCCTGTTGATGTGGCAATTTCATTTCCATCGCCAATCTGCAGAGTAATTCTTTTTTCAGGCTGATGGAAAACAGTATGTCCATGTGAGGCTATAAAATCAATTTTACAGTCGATACCTTTAATAAAGTCATTACTATTTTTACCTATAAACTTGCCAAAATCTTTACTTAATTTTAATAAATCCAAACCCGATAAATGAGTTGCATTTAATAGATTAGCTCTGATTTCTGAATCATAGTAAATCGTATAGGCTTTTTTAATTTCAAATTTCCAGACCTTATTAAACTCAAACTGAACCCAAACCAAGTCCAAACCATCTAGCGAAGTTCCGGACATTACTCCAATTGCATTATAGGTTTGCATAGGTTAGTTGGTATAATAATCCTGAATTAAGTTATCAATGGCTTTGTGCAATATGTAATAGAAATTATTTAAAGGATTTACTTCATCTGTAGGCGAATCAATATCTTTATTATCAAAACCCAATAATAGATATTCATTTACTTCTAATGGAATCTCGGTAGTACATGTTCCAATCCAGGTATCAACAGGCAAAACTCCTTGCTTACTATAAACTGTAATGTTAATAGTAATAACAGGTACAATGGTTTTATTGGGTAAATCTTTAAACAACTCGGGTTTTTCCTGACTAAGTTTTTTTGTGCTTGATTCGACCTTTACCTGAATTTTAAAATAATATGCTGAATTTCCTTTTCTAATGGCATCCTGAATACCTGTTTGAGGATAACCATAAATATCATATTTTATCTTATTTAAAAAAGCATTAACAGGCAATATATCTATGCTGAGATCATGCTTTAGCTCATCAGTTATGGTATAAAAAATATTGTGTATAAATACTGCCTTTAGCTTATCGCCTTCGGGTGTATTATACACTTTTATGCTTTTAATATAGCTATCCAAATCTTTTAATTCATCAGCAAGATCGTTCGAAATAGACAAATCATAACTTATTAGGGAAAACTGCTTATTGGCTATTTTTTGAGCATGTACTGTTGATAAGCTTAGTATTGATAACACAATTACGAAGACTATATATTTCATTTTCATAATAACAGATTTTTAATTTTTCAAAAGAAAGCAATAATCATTCCTCAATAGTTACAAAGTTAAAAATTATGAATAAAAACTTGCACTTATACAAAACAGATATCCCTTATTTAATTTGTAATGATTGTAATTAACAGATATTTAATCAGATGTAAATTCAAAAAAATATTTTAATAAAATAAATCATAAAAAAACATTGCAGAATTAAAATTAATTGTAAATTTGACCAAATGGTTAAACCAAATAGTTTAATTAAATGGATAATCTTAAAACAAAGACAGATCAACCTGTTGATACCGAAACCAAAATTCTGGATGCAGCAAAAGAAGTTTTTCAGAAAAAAGGATTAGCTGGAGCACGAATGCAGGAAATAGCTGATTTAGCTGGAATAAATAAAGCTTTATTACATTATTATTACCGAACAAAAGACAAACTTTTCGAAAAAGTATTCGAAATTGCTTTTTCAGTGTTTGTTCCCAGAATCAAGGAAGTAGTTCTTTCTACTGATAAATCGGTTTTTGAAAAAATTGAATTTTTTGTCGAGAATTATATCAATCTCTTAAGTAAACACCCATTTATTCCCGGATTTGTTATTAGTGAGTTGAATCGTAACCCTCAGATTTTAGTAGAAATTATTGAAAAAAATGTTCAGGTAAGGGAGCTTAATCTCTTCGAAAACTTTAATAACCAGATTCAGGAAGAGGTGAAAAGATGCGTTATAAGGCCCATTGATGCAAGAAATCTAATGGTGAATGTTGTTGGATTGTGCATTTTCCCTATTGTGGCCAGGCCAATTATACAGGGAATAATTTTTAATAACGACAAAAAAGCCTACGATGAGTTTTTAACTCAACGTAAGCAATTTGTGACCGAGTTTATAATCAATTCTATAAAAGCAAAATAATATGAAACGAAGTCTTTTAATCATTTTACTCTTTGCTAAAATAGGTTTTGCACAAAATCAGGAAATATCATTAATAGAGTGTTATAATAAGTTGCTAAAGAATTACCCTCTTGCTAATGATAGTGCAACTTTCACAATGGCCAATGAGTTAAAAATAAAAAACATAAATGCAGAATGGTTTCCTAAAACCGAGCTGAAAGCACAGGCAACTTATCAGTCCGAGTCTTTTGCTCTTGATATAAATTTGCCTCTTACAGTTGATTTGCCTGAAGTTTCGAAAGATCAATATAAAGCCACTATTGATATAAATCAATTGATTTATGATTTTGGACGAATAAAAAACAGTAAAAAACTGGAAGAAAATAACCTGAAAATAAACTTGCAAAGCAATAAAGTCGATTTAAATAAGATTAAAGAACAGGTTAACAAGTTTTATTTTGCTGTTTTAATTCTACAGAAAAACGAAGAGCTATTTAAGGTGATGCTCGATAATATTGAACAAAAGCTGATAACAATCGAATCTGGAGTTAAAAATGGCGTTTTACTACCTGCAGATTTATACACATTGCAGGCTGAAAAATTGAAACTGAATCAAACGATAAATCAGCTGGTTAATCAGCGAATAGCTGCAATTCAGGTATTGTCAGAGCTAAC
>JAVEZW010000200.1:0-7077 GCA_034002805.1 Bacteroidales bacterium
TTTTCGGGTGATTCTGGAGATGGTATGCAGCTTACTGGAACATTATTTTCTGATGCATCTGCATTATTCGGGAATAGTGTCAGTACATTTCCGGATTATCCTTCGGAGATACGAGCACCTCAGGGTACTGTGGCTGGTGTTTCAGGCTTTCAAGTAAACATTGGTAGTTCAAAAGTTTATACTCCAGGTGATTTTTGTGATGTGCTGATAGCAATGAATCCAGCCGCACTTAAGGCAAATGCCAAATGGGTTAAACCAGGTGGTATGATCATCGTTGATAGCGATACTTTTAACGAAAAAGGTATTCAACGCGCTGGTTTTAAAACAGATAATCCTATAGTTGAATTAAAATTAGAAGATTATAAAGTAATTTATGCAAACATTACTGAGTTAACTAAAGAAAGCCTTAAAGATTCAGGCCTTGATAACAAGAGTATTATTCGAAGTAAGAATATGTTTGCGCTTGGTATGGTTTATTATGTGTTCTCACGTCCTTTAAATTTTACTGAGCATTATTTCGAAGTAAAGTTTAAGAAAAAACCAGAGATTGTTGAAGCCAATAAAAAAGTTCTTCGCGATGGTTTTAATTATGCCGCTAATATACAGGCTATACCTAATACATACCAGATTCCTGCTGCTACAAATACTCCAAAAGGCACATACCGAAATATAAACGGAAATACTGCTGCAGCATGGGGTTTAATTGCGGCTTCAGAGAAATCAGGATTGCCACTTTTCTGTGGTTCATATCCTATTACTCCTGCTACAGAAATATTAATTGAGCTTGCAAAACGTAAAGATCTTGGTGTAAAAACATTACAGGTTGAAGATGAAATAGCAGGTATTTGCACTGCAATAGGCGCTTCGTTTGCAGGAAATTTTGCTGTAACCACTACTTCCGGACCAGGACTCTCGCTTAAGAGCGAGGCTATGGGTTTAGCTGTAATTACTGAATTACCCTTGGTTATTATCGATGTTCAGCGTGGTGGCCCTTCAACAGGATTACCAACCAAAACTGAGCAGTCTGACTTATTCCAGGTTCTTTATGGTCGCAATGGAGAATGTCCGATGATAGTTATTGCTGCAAGCACTCCGGGTAATTGTTTTGATTATGCTTTCCTTGCAGGTAAATTAGCCATGGAGCACATGACCCCAGTTGTTTTACTTACCGATGGATATATTGCAAATGGGACAGAACCATGGAAAGTTCCAAGTATGAAAGATTTTCCATCAATAAATCCTCCGATTGTTGCAGAAGGAGCTACAGGATTTTTACCTTATGCGCGCGACGAAAAACGTCTTGCTCGCTCTTGGGCATTTCCGGGTAAAAAAGGCATTGAGCACCGTGTTGGTGGTCTCGAAAAAGACTTTCTAAAAGGCACTGTTTCTCATGATCCTATTAATCATCAAAAGATGACTGATATACGTGCAGCTAAAGTTGAACGTGTTAAGGAATTTATCCCTGAACAAGAGGTTTTTGGAGATAAAGAAGGCGATTTATTAGTAATTGGTTGGGGTGGTACTTATGGACATCTTCTAACAGCTGTTCAGGAGATGAGAGAAGAAGGTAAAAAAGTTTCTTTGTGCCACTTTAATTATATCAATCCGCTTCCAAAAAACGTGAAAGAAATTTTTGGACGTTATAAAAAACTCGTGGTATGTGAATTAAACATGGGACAATTTGCAAATTATTTGCGAATGAATTTCCAGGAGTTTAATTACTTGCAGTTTAATAAGGTACAAGGACTTCCATTCACTGTTGTTGAGTTGATGGATAAGTTTAATCAAATTTTGGAGAGCAAATAACATGGCAGAAAATTTAAAATATACTCCGCAAGACTTTAAGAGCGATCAGGAAGTACGTTGGTGCCCTGGTTGCGGTGATCATGCGATTTTAAACGCAGTACAAAGAGCATTACCTGAGGTTTCGGCTGCTCTTAACTATGATATGGAGCGTTATGTTTTTGTATCAGGTATTGGCTGTTCAAGCCGTTTTCCGTATTATGTAAATACTTTCGGATTTCATGGTATTCATGGTCGTGCGTCAGCAATTTCGACAGGCGTGAAAGTGGCTAATCCAAAACTTAGTGTTTGGCAAATCACTGGTGATGGCGATGCGCTTGCAATTGGTGGAAACCACCTTATTCATGCAGTTCGTAGAAATATCGATATAAATATTTTATTATTTAATAACGAGATCTACGGGTTAACAAAAGGTCAATACTCGCCAACATCAAAACTGGGAGCAGTAACAAAAACATCTCCATTCGGAACAGTTGAACATCCTTTCCGTCCGGGTGAATTAGTAATTGGAGCTCAGGGTAAGTTCTTTGCTCGTTCAATTGATGTGGATGTTAAGTTAACAGCAGAGATAATGCTCGATGCAGCAAAGCATGATGGTACATCGGTAGTTGAGATTCTGCAGAACTGTGTAATTTATAACGATAAAACACATGCTTTAATTACTGATAAAGAAAACCGCGAAGACAGAACAATAGTTCTTCGTCATGGCGAAAAAATGATTTTTGGAAAGAATAAAGATAAAGGTCTTATCTTAAGTGGAATCAGTCTGAAAGTTGTTTCTATAGGTCATGGTGGTTTCTCAATAGATGATATACTTACTCATGATGCTTACGAAGCAAATCCTGGTGTACATATGATGCTTGCCAATATGGCTTATCCTGAGTTCCCTGTTGCATTAGGCGTAATCCGAAATGTAAAGGATTCTACTTATGATGATAATGTTCGCGATCAGGTGCTCGAAGTAATGAAAACAGCCAAAATAAAATCGGTTGATGATCTGCTTCATAGCGGTGAAACATGGGAAGTTAAATAATTACAATACATTTTATAAAAAGGAGTCGATTTTCGACTCCTTTTTTGTTATATAGATTTGGTATAGATTTCTTTCATCTGCTCCAAATTTCGATTATATTTATGTGGTTTCTTTAAAGTTAGAGTCAACCAAAAAAACTCAACAAAGTATGAATGACTCCATGGACCAACAGGAATTAAGTAAAATAATCGCCGAAAGTAAAGAGCGTCTTAAAGAGCTATCGTGTATTAATCAAACATCAGCGATTATTAAAGAAGGCAAATCGATCGAAGAAACCTTGCAGAAAATCGTTCTGCTAATTCCGAAAGCATGGCAATATGCCGATTATACCGTTTCCCGAATTCAGTATGCAAATGTAAATTATATTAGCCCAGGATTTGTCGAAACCGAATGGAGCCAAAAACAAACTTTTCAGGCAATAGATGGAGAGGAAGGACAGATAGAGGTTTTTTACACCAAGGAATTTTCAAAATTGGTTGATGGTCCATTTTTAAAAGAAGAAAGGGATCTTATAAATAATATTGCCAGCTTAATCGCCGGTTATCTGAATAGTATAAAAGCAAAATCTATAATCCGCAAAAAAGAGTATGATCGGCCTGGAGGTGTTGCTCGTGAAGAAGGCCAGGAAAAGCAGCTGAATAGCAGGCAGTTGTTGCAAAAATTCTTAAATAAGCATAACTCTGATCGCGATTTACTCCACGACTTAATGCCTTTTAAAGTAAAAGAGATTTTACTCGTTGCGAATCTTTACGATGCTTATAGTATTGAAAAGGAAGGTCGTTTTACGGATCATATTTTGGGTGAGTATCATCAGTTAAATCTTACCTCATTGCCGAGGGTTACAGGTGTTTCAACCGAAGATGAAGCATTGGAGGTTATGGAGAGTAAGCATTTCGATCTGGTTATTTTAATGATGGGTGTTGATAAAAAAACACCTTTAAAGATAAGTCATACACTTAAAGACAAGTATAAATATATTCCGTTGTTTCTTTTGCTTAATAACAATAGTGATCTGGCAATTCTCGAAGAACAGAAAAAGGACCTTTCTTCAATCGACAATGTATTTGTTTGGAATGGTGATTCGAAGGTTTTCTTTGCAATGGTTAAGCTGATCGAAGACAAAGTGAATGTAGAAAATGACACAAGAGGTGGACTTACAAGGGTTATTCTGTTAATCGAGGATTCTGCCAAATATTATTCGCGTTACCTTCCTATGCTGTATAAAATTATCATGGAGCAAACCCGCAGGTTAATTGAAGATGTTAATACAGATGATCTATATAAGGTGCTTAAAATGCGTGCGCGTCCAAAAATATTATTGGCCGGGAATTACGAAGAGGCAATGCAGATTTTTAATCAGTATAAAGATTATTTTTTATGCGTAATCTCTGATGTTAGTTTTCCGCGAAATGGAGTTCTCGATGACGAAGCCGGTTTTGAGTTGATCAAATTTGTTCGTGACAATGTTCCCAATTTACCAACTGTTTTACAATCATCAAATCCCGAAAATGCTAAAAAATCGTACGAGTTAAAAACGAATTTTATCAATAAAAACTCTGAGAGTTTAATACAGGATCTTAAAAGTTTTATTAATTATCACCTCGGATTTGGATATTTTGTGTATCGCGATAACCAGGGAAGGCAGATTGCAGTTGCGAAATCGATGGCCGAATTCGAATCATATTTAAAAACCGTACCCGATGATTCGTTGGTTTACCATGCAGTAAAAAATCAGTTTTCGCTCTGGTTAATGGCTCGTGGCGAAATTCAGATTGCTAAAATAATTAACCCATTACGCATTAATGATTTTGAAAGTACTCAGCAATTGCGCGATTTTTTAATCAATATACTTAAGCTTTACCGAAACGAACAGGAAAAAGGGAAGATCGTTAATTTTAGCGAATCAGCAATACTCGAAGAAAATAATATTGTAAGCTTAGCCTCTGGATCGCTCGGGGGCAAAGGACGAGGACTGGCATTCATTAATACTTTAATTTATAATTTTAAATTTAAAGAGCTTCTTCCTCTTATTAATGTTCGTACACCGCGAACCAGTATTATCGGTACCGATGAATTCGATATGTTTGTTGAGGCAAATAAACTAGAAGAAACTATTTTTAACGAAACAGATTATATTGAGCTTAAAAAAATCTTTCTGAAAGGAGAATTATCTTACACATTAAAGAAACGGCTTAAAGTATTTTTAAAATTAATAACCAGGCCCTTAGCCATTCGGTCGTCGAGTTTGTTCGAAGATAGTATAAACCAGCCGTTCTCTGGAATTTTTGAAACGTATATATTACCAAACAATAACCCCGATTTTGATATTCGGTTGCAGGAAACCATGGATGCCATAAAACTGGTTTATGCCTCAGTATATTCCGATCACGCACGAAATTATTTTAAAGCCATCGATCATAAAGTTGAAGAAGAAAAAATGGCGGTTATTATTCAGGAAGTAGTTGGTAATGAGTTTGATGGATGTTATTACCCTCACATCAGCGGAACAGCACAATCGCACAATTATTACCCTGTGGCACACATGAAACCTGATGAGGGTTTTGCCGTGGCAGCTTTGGGCCTTGGCCAATATGTGGTTGAAGGCGAAAAGGCTTTTCGGTTTTCACCAGCTTATCCAGAGCTCGAAATTATTTCTTCAAAAGATTTATATAAAAGTTCGCAAGTACATTTTTATGCAGTAGATCTTAAGAAAGAAAACCTAAATCTTTTGGAAGGCGAGGATGCTGGTTTGATAAAGCTTGATATAAGCGAAGCCGAAAAACACAAAACACTCAAACATCTGGCTTCGGTTTACGATACTGAGAACGATCGCGTAAGTCCTGGTATTGACTCATTTGGACCGCGAATAATAAATTTTGCAAATATTTTAAAGTTCGGATATATTCCTTTCGCAAAAACAATAAGTATTATACTTGATGTGGTGAAGGAAGCTCTTGGTTCGCCTGTTGAAATTGAGTTTGCTGTCGATCTCAATAAAGATAAAAGCGGACTTGCTTCATTCTTTTTGCTCCAGATCAAGCCTCTGGTTTGCAACGAAGATGATTATGTTGTTGATCTTGATGAAATTCAAAAAGATAAAACGATTCTTTACTCTGAGAAAACAATGGGTAATGGAAAAATTCAAACCATAAGTGATGTAATTTTTGTTAAAACAGATGCCTTTGATAATACCCAAACTACCGAAATGGCATCGGAGATCGAAAAACTGAATATCAGTATGAGAGATCAGGGAAAGTCCTATGTCTTAATAGGGCCAGGTAGATGGGGAACAAGAGATCGGTTTATCGGTATTCCCGTTGTTTGGCCACAGATTTCAAATGCAAAAATTATTGTTGAAATGAGCCTTAAAGATTTTCCCCTCGATGCGTCGCTTGGTTCGCATTTCTTCCATAATGTAACCTCAATGAATGTTGGCTATTTTTCAATTAATCATCAGAACCTGAATGATTTTATTAATTGGGACATAATTAATAAACAGCAAGTAGTTACCGAAACGAACTATTTTAAACATGTACAATTTAAAAATCCCATAACTATTACCATGGATGGACGAAAAAGGATTTCAGCAATTACAACGGACTAACTTTTTAATCAGAAAAAATAATTTATATGAGTTTTTATACCAATCAACAAGATAGCTTAAAGATCGATTTTAGTGATACTTCGTTTAACCTGCTGATGCAAAAGCGGATACACAAAGTGCTTCTTATTGCCAGTAGTTATGATTCGTTTATGCTCGAAGAAGATGGCCGTATTGATGAACAGATATTTAATGAATATGTATCGCTTAATCTACGTTATCCTCCAATTTTTATTCTTGCCAGCTCAGCCGAAAAGGCTTTCGAAATAATGAAAACCGACAATATCGATCTGGTAATTAGTATGTTGCGAATTGGTAGCTCCGATACATTTAGCTTTGCCCGGTCAATTAAAACATTGTACCCCGATATTCCGATTGTTGTTTTAACTCATTTTTCGAGAGAAGTTACCGTTCGACTCGAAAAAGAAGATTTAGGAGCTATCGATTATGTTTTTTGCTGGCTGGGTAATGCGGATCTTTTATTGGCTATCATAAAACTTATTGAGGATAGAATGAATGCCAATTATGATGTGGAAGTAGTTGGTGTACAAACCATTCTATTGGTTGAGGATTCTGTTCGGTATATTTCAACTTACCTTCCGAATATTTATAAAATAATTTTAAAGCAATCGAAAGAATA
>JAVEZW010000201.1:0-7065 GCA_034002805.1 Bacteroidales bacterium
ATTAGCATTGGAGTAATAATTAATATAATATTTAAATCCTTTACTAAAAACAGCTCTGTTCGATCCTTTTTGTGTACTTAATTTTTTATTACCTGTGCCATTGAGCTTTATAACAAATATATTTTTTTGTAAAGGGGATTCATCTGCAGCCTGATAATAAACGATTTTGTTTTTACTGTCAATACCTAAAAAGCTCGATACATCCCAGTTTCCTTTAGTTATTTGATTAATCAGTTTTCCGTCTATATCATATAAGTAAAGGTGATTCCATCCATCTTTTTCACTGTTAATGATAAAGTATTTACCATCATCTGTAAGTGTCATATAGGAATTATCGATACGTTCGATGTAATACTTATTGGTTTCTTCATAAATTACTTTGTGAGTTCCGTCCAATGTATTTGAAATTAAAATCTCAATTTTATTTTGCAATCTATTTTCGCGAATAATGGCCAGTTTTTCTTCAGCAACCCATTTAATACGAGCAATATACTGATCTTTTTCAGGGCCAATATCCATTGTTTTAGCACTTCCAATATTTAAATCATATACATGAATGCTGACAATAGAATTAGGTTCGCCGGCTTTTGGATATTTAAAAGCATAGTTTTCGGGGTACAACTGACTTTTATATTTTGTCATATTAAATACAGGAACGTTTGTTTCATCGAACTTATAATAGGCAATCTGTTTGCCATCGGGCGACCAGAAAAAGGCGCGGGTAAAAAAGAATTCTTCTTCGTAAACCCAATCGGTACCACCATTTATGATATGATTAAACTTGCCATCGAATGTAATCTGCTGTTCAGTTTTTAACTTTAAGTCTCTTATAAAAATGTTGTTATCTCTAACAAATCCTGCTTTTGAATTATCAGGCGAAAGGGCAGCAAACATCTGAGGTCCGTTTTCACTAAGTTTGTCGAGCGTTTTGGTTGCAATATCATAAATATAATAGTCTGCTTTATACGATCTGCGGTAAATATATTCTGTTTTTGTAGGGATAATGATTTTTGATTCGTCAGCCGAAAATTCATAATCTCTGAAGGTGATATCTTTTTCAAATGAATTAAAAATTATACCAACCAAATCGCCGGTTTTATAACTGTATTTTGCAATCTGGTTACCATTTTCGATGATTGTAAAATGCTCACCATCGTTCATTGATTTTAAACCACTTACCGTTTTTTCGGTAAAAATCCTGTTTTTATAAATGTCTTCGAGGGTGATTTCTTTGAACGATTTTTGTGCAGAAGTGTTTATAAACAAGCAACCAAAAATTGCCGTAAGCACAAGTGTGTGAATTGATTTCATAAATTAAATTTAGATATGATTTAATTAGATTTTAAAATTATAAAATATTATGACATATAGAAAAGCTTTTGGGTTTAAAAGTTGCCAGCAATAAGGAATAAATTTTTTTTGAAACGTTTATCATTGCTGATAAATTTGATTTTAGTATTCTTTATGATATTTTTTAGGAAGTTTTTGCAATTTTAAAATGAGCGTGATCTACATTTTGAGCATAAACTGCTGCTCGCATTTAACTGTATTAATTTTTGCATAAAAACAGTAAAAATTTATATCTTTGCAAACTTGTATTTAAAACAAACATAATGATTAAGATTACATTACCCGATAATTCGGTTAGAGAATATTCAAATGCAGTTACTGGGAATCAGATTGCAGAAGATATAAGTCCACGATTAGCTAAAGAAGTACTTTCGATAAGTGTTAACGGCGATATCTGGGATTTGCATCGTCCAATTGATGTGGATGCAAAAATTAAGCTTCATAAATGGGATGATGTTGAAGGAAAGGAAGCTTTCTGGCATTCTTCAGCTCACTTATTGGCTGAGGCATTAGAAGAATTATATCCTGGAGTTAAGTTTGGAATTGGCCCCAGCATCGAAAATGGTTTTTATTACGATGTAGATTTAGGCGATGGACGCGTTATTACTGATGCTGATTTTAAAAAGATCGAAGAAAAAGCTCTTGAATTAGCTCAAAAAAAGAGTGCGATTACTCGTCATGAAATTTCTAAAAAGGATGCTTTAGATCTTTTTACTAAAAAAAATGACGAGTATAAAATTGAATTAATCAGTGATCTTGAGGATGGTACAATAACCTTGTACAAGCAGGGTAATTTTACCGATTTATGTCGGGGCCCGCATTTACCAAATACCGAATATATAAAGGCGTTTAAAGTGTTAAGTGTTGCCGGTGCATACTGGCGTGGTGATGAAAAACGAAAACAGCTTACACGTGTTTATGGAATTACTTTCCCAAAACAAAAAATGCTTGAGGAGTACCTTGTTTTGCTCGAAGAAGCCAAAAAGCGTGATCACCGTAAAGTTGGTAAAGAACTCGAATTATTTACCTTTTCGCAACGAGTTGGCCCAGGACTACCATTGTGGTTGCCAAAAGGAGCTATGCTTCGCGAGAGACTTGAGAATTTTTTAAAGAAAATTCAAAAACGATATGGCTATCAACAAGTTATTACTCCACATATTGGGTTAAAAGAATTATGGGTAACATCAGGACATTATGCAAAATATGGTAAAGATTCGTTTCAACCGATTCATACTCCAGCTGAAGGTGAAGAGTTTCTGTTAAAACCAATGAACTGTCCACACCATTGTGAGATTTATAAATCAGCTCAACATTCGTATAAGGATCTGCCTGTTCGTTATGCTGAGTTTGGTACTGTTTATCGATATGAACAAAGTGGTGAGTTACATGGGTTAACACGCGTACGTGGATTTACACAAGATGATGCTCATATTTTCTGCACTCCTGATCAATTAAAGGATGAGTTTAAAAAAGTGATGGACATTATCTTTATCATTTTTAACGCACTCGATTTTAAAGATTATATAGCACAAGTTTCATTACGCGATCAGACAGATCATTCAAAATATATTGGAACAGACGAAAACTGGGAAAAAGCAGAAACTGCAATCCTAGAGGCAGTTAAAGAGAAAAACTTGAACTATGTTGTTGAATATGGCGAAGCTGCATTCTATGGACCAAAACTCGATTTTATGGTTCGCGATGCTATCGGTCGTAAATGGCAATTAGGAACTATTCAGGTTGATTATAACTTACCCGATCGTTTTGAGCTTGAATATACTGGTGCTGATAATCAGAAACACAGACCTGTAATGATTCACCGTGCACCATTTGGTTCTATGGAGCGTTTTGTGGCTGTACTTATCGAACATACTGCCGGAAAATTTCCGCTGTGGTTAACACCCGATCAAGCTGTAATACTTCCTATCAGTGAAAAATTTAACGATTATGCAAAAAAAGTTTTGAATTTGCTAAATAATTACGATATTCGCACCTTGATTGACGAACGCAATGAGAAGATAGGTAAAAAGATACGTGACAATGAGTTGAAGCGTATTCCGTACCTTTTAATTGTTGGTGAAAAAGAAGCCGAAACAGGTACAATTTCTGTTCGAAAACAAGGTGATGGCGATAAAGGGACCATGAAAATTGAAGAATTCGCCGAACTTATAAATAACGAGATTAAAGCTCAAACAGAGAAATTTTAATATAATTTTTGTACAGTATTAACTAAATTTAGGAGGACCGAGACATAGCTGGACCAATTTTAAACAAAAAAGATCAACAGGCACACAGAATAAATGAACAGATTCGTGTTAAAGCCGTTCGGGTTGTAGGAGATAATATTAATCCCGATGTGTACACAATTCAGGAAGCCTTAAGGATGGCCGAAGAATTGGAACTCGATTTAGTTGAAATTTCACCTAATGCTGATCCACCGGTTTGTAAGATTGTTGATTATCAAAAGTTTCTTTATCAGCAAAAAAAGAAACAAAAAGAAATCAAATCGAAGACAACCAAAGTTATATTAAAAGAGATCCGATTCGGACCACAAACTGATGAGCACGATTATAATTTTAAATTAAAACATGCTCAAAAGTTTCTCGAAGATGGAGCAAAAGTAAAAGCTTTTGTATTTTTTAAAGGCCGATCGATATTATTTAAGGAGCAAGGCGAGATATTATTACTACGACTGGCTCAAGACCTTGAGGAAATTGGAAAAGTTGAGCAATTGCCCCGACTCGAAGGTAAACGAATGATTATGTTTATTTCACCAAAATTAATAAAGAAAAAGTAATTAACTTTTAATTAAATTTTTAGAACAATGCCAAAGATGAAGACAAATTCGGGAGCTAAAAAAAGATTTAGCCTAACCGGATCAGGGAAGATTAAAAGAAAACATGCGTATAAGAGTCACATCTTAACCAAGAAATCAAACAAAAGAAAGAGAAATCTTGGTTATTTCGGAGAGGTTCATGCAACCGACGAAAAGAACGTGAAGCTTTTATTAGCTATGAAGTAGTATTTTAATTTCCAAATTATTAGTAGTGATTAACCAGAATGAATTAGCCAGTAAAGTGTCGCAAAAGAACGACCGCTAACCATTCAAAAAACAAAAAATTATGCCAAGATCAGTAAATTCAGTTGCTTCAAGAGCAAGAAGAAAAAAAGTTTTTAAATTAACCAAAGGATACTTTGGTGCAAGAAAAAATGTGTGGACTGTTGCAAAGAACGCCTTAGAAAAAGGACTTGTTTATGCCTACAGAGACAGAAAAACCAAGAAAAGAAATTTCAGAGCATTATGGATACAGAGAATCAATGCAGGTGTTCGCGAGCATGATATGTCTTACTCTGAGTTTATGGGTAAATTAAATCAAAAAGGAATTGCTTTAAACAGAAAAGTGTTGGCCGATTTAGCTATGAATCATCCAAAAGCTTTTGCCGAAGTGGTTAAAACTGTGAATAAGTAATTTATTCGATAATATTTTAAGCGAGGGAGGCAATTATGCTTCCCTTTTTTTATCTTTACCTTTTTAAAGTTTGAAGTGCCTTAAGTGATCTAAAATTCCTAAAGTTTATAAGGTATTTAACATAAATTAAGAATCTTTTACAAACCTTTGTAATAAAATTTAATACTTTGCATCAATATATTTTTTAATGAGAATAGCATTAATCGGATATGGAAAAATTGGCGTGGAGATTGAGAAAATAGCTCTCAGTCGAGGACATTCTATTAACTTAATTATTGATAAAAACAATGAGAGTGATTTAAATTCAGTTGAAAAAAATACTATTGATGTAGCCATTGAATTTACTTCACCCGAAAGTGCTGTAAAAAACATACAAAAGTGTTTCGGGTTAAATATTCCTGTTGTTTGTGGAACAACCGGCTGGACAAACGATTTGGATTCGATTGTAAATTATTGCAAATCAAATAATAAAACATTTTTCTACGCTTCGAATTACAGCCTTGGGGTAAATATCTTTTTTAAAATAAACCGTTTTTTGGCCAAAATAATGAATGATTATCAGGCCTATGAACCACATATCGAAGAAACTCATCATACCCAAAAACTCGATGCGCCAAGTGGAACCGCAATAACGCTAGCCGATGGGTTGATTCAATCGGTGGAAAGAAAAACAAAATGGGTTAAAGAAAATGCATCAAGTAACGATGAGTTGGTTATAAAATCGTTTCGCGAAGGGCAAGTGCCAGGAAATCATAAGGTTATTTACGAATCGACATTCGATACTATTCAAATTGAACATGATGCAAAAAGCAGACAGGGGTTTGCTCTGGGAGCTGTCTTAGCTGCCGAATTTATTGCCGGAAAAACCGGATATTTTACAATGAATGATCTTTTAACTATTTAATTATAACTCCTTTAAAATGACACTAAAAGAAATCGTAAAACACAAGTATTTTAAATTTTCTGTTGTTACAGTTATTTATGTTTTTTGGGTTTTGTGGATTAAAAATCCATGGTTTTTGCTTGGTTTACCTATTATTTTTGATATGTATATCACAAAATATGTAAACTGGACATTCTGGAAAAGCCGCGACGAACAAAAAAAGAAAAGTACTTTTATCGAATGGGTTGATGCTTTGATATTTGCGGTTATTGCTGCAACTTTAATACGTATGTTTTTTATCGAGGCATATACTATTCCAACGTCATCAATGGAAAAAACGTTGCTTGTAGGCGATTATCTGTTTGTTAGCAAGTTGAGTTATGGACCTAAATTGCCAAACACCCCAATTTCATTTCCTTTTGCTCATCATACATTGCCTTTAACCAAAGACAAAAAATCGTATGTTGAGTGGATTAAACGTCCTTACAAGCGAATTGCAGGTTTAGGTGATATAAAAAGAGATGACATTGTGGTTTTTAATTTTCCAGCTGGTGATACTGTAGTTGTTGAAATGCAGGAGAAAGATTATTACGGTATAATTCGCGAAAACGCTTATGAGTATATGCGACGAGATATTCAGATGGGTAATACAATAAAAGGCTTTGATGATTATGTAAATGAGGTAAGAGATCTTGTTTGGAAAAAATACAAAATAGTGGTTCGTCCCGTTGATAAACGCGAAAACTATATTAAACGATGTGTTGCATTACCGGGTGATACACTGGTTATAAAACACGGACAGGTTTTTGTAAATAGTTTGCAGCAACAACATTTTACCGATATGCAGTACGATTACTTTGTTAAAACAAATGGTAAGGAAATTAATGCAAAACATCTCGAAAAATTAAATATTGCAGTGGATGACAGAAGATATATTTCTTCTAATTCGACCTATGAGTTGCCATTAACTAACAAAAATGTTGAAAATCTTAAGAATTTCCCAACTGTAACCAATATTACAAAGTACGATAATACGAATGCTAATGTATCCAATATTTCAATATTCCCGTTTAGCGCTGATTTTGAGTGGACTGAAGATAATTTTGGACCATTATACGTTCCCAAAAAAGGAGTTACAGTTAGTTTAACAGTAAAAAATCTACCACTTTACAGCCGAATAATTGAAACATATGAACGTAATAAACTCGAAGTTAAAAACGACATTATTTATATTAACAATGTACCTGCCACAAGCTATACTTTTAAAATGGATTATTATTTTATGATGGGAGATAATCGACATAAATCAGCCGACTCGAGATACTGGGGCTTTGTGCCTGAAGATCATGTTGTGGGTAAGGC
>JAVEZW010000202.1:0-7038 GCA_034002805.1 Bacteroidales bacterium
TTTAGAATTGAACCCAACTTAGTATCACCATGGAAGAAAAATCCAAATTATACTGTTTTCAATTCTTCAGCAGCAAACGAAACATCGCTTGGTTTCGATCCATCGCAAACAGGATTATTTACATATTACATGTGCATAGGCTTACAAGGCGATGCCGATTTAAACAAGGATAATAAAATTACCAATGGTGAACTTTTTGATTTTGTACAATCGAAAGTTGTTGAAACATCAAAAAAAATATTTGGAGTTCAAACGCCACAGTTTAATGGTAACAGAGATTTGATTTTAATTGAATTATAAAATTTTAACAGATGAAAAAACTATTCCCTGTTTTATTTCTTTTTATATGTTTTACTAGCAACCTGCATTCTCAGGAAGTAAAAAATATAAATTTTGAAGTAAAAGAAAATCTGATCAATATCGATTATGTATTAACAGGATCAAAATATGTTCAGGTATTTGATGTTTCAATTTATGTAAGCCTTGATGGTGGCAATAAATTTCAAGGCCCGTTAAAATCTGTTTCAGGTGATGTGGGAAAAGGTATTAAATCAGGTTCAAACAGAATAGTTTGGGATTTTTATAAAGACATAATTGCTCTTGAAGGAAATATTGTTTTTAAGATAATTGCAAATGTGAAGAATCAGAAGCATTTTTTCTTGCATTATACTGGCAATTATAGTTTAAGGGATGTAAATTTTTCTGCACCTTTTGGATTGAGCTTTGGTCAATTGGGTAAAATTGGCTGGTATGTTTCGGCAAGAATAAATACAACTAGTTTTGCTAATTCGGATTTTGATTTTAACGGAACAGATATAATTGATTATGATAAAACTCTGTATTACGAATTTGATAACAACTATAAGTACCCTTCTCTGGAAGCATTTGGTGGAATAACATTCCATCTTTTCAGAGAAGTTTTTGCTTATGGTGGTGTTGGATATGGTTACCAAAAATACTACTGGCATATAAACGAGTATGATTATAACGACAATTCATTAAAAGATGAATCGTATCTGGATTATAAGGATTATTCTGTTTCCGGGATAGCAGCAGAAGCAGGTATTATTGTCCGTGCAAAATCATTTTCCTTTAATATTGGTTATTCAACTTTGAATTTCTCTTATTCAAACATTGTTTTTGGTATTGGTTTAAATTTTTAAGAATTATGAAACAAAAAATATTAATTGCCCTTTTAGTTACTTTTCTTTCGTTTGTTATTATTTGGGCTTGCAAAGATGAAGAATTACCAGAATTTTCTAGAATAAATAAAGTTGAGTTAACTATAACTGAAGATTCGACAAGTTATGTGTTCTCACAAATAAATTGTATTCTAAACCAAAAACCTGTATTTACAATTGAACAACATGGATTTTGCTGGGATACTATTGCAAATGTTACAATTGAAAAACAAAAAAGTAACAATGGCACCCTAAACGCTCAAAGTTTTAATGAAACGATTGAAAATTTACTCCCAAATAAAACCTATTTTGTAAAATCATATATACAAAATCAGGAAGCAATTATTTACAGCAATGAATTAACCATTCAAACTCTGGATGCAAAACCAATAGTAACAACCAACGACATAATAAATATTTTGGCAAAAAACGCACAAAGTGGTGGAACTGTAAGTTCTCACGAAACATTATTCCCAATTACGCAACGTGGAGTTTGCTGGGCAAAAACACAAAATCCAACAATTGTCGATAGTTTAACATTGAACGGAACGGGCAACGGAACTTTCACAAGCCAATTGCAAAATTTGGAAATTGGAGAAACCTATTTTGCACGAGCATATGCAATAAACTCACAAGGTATAACTTATGGAAATGAAAAAACATTTTCCACTCTAGATGGAATACCCGATTTAGCAACAGACTCAATTAAAAATATTACAGCAACAAGTGCAACATTCTATGGTAATTTAATTGAAAATGACGGACTGGAAATATTGGAAAAAGGATTTTGTTGGAGTACCAACACAAATCCAACCATTGGCAATAGTTTTCAAATTGTAACAGGTAGTGCTTTAGGTAGTTTTAACAAAGACATTACCGGGTTGGCAATTAATACAACATTTTATGTAAAAGCTTACTTAAAAAATACCAAGGGCACATTTTATGGAAATCAGTTAAATTTTGCAACAGAAAATGGTTTACCAACAGTTACAACAACTACAATAAGCAATATAACAGCTACAAGTGC
Source organism: Bacteroidales bacterium (assembly GCA_034002805.1). GTDB lineage: Bacteria > Bacteroidota > Bacteroidia > Bacteroidales > UBA12077 > UBA12077. Next base: position 2,209 of record JAVEZW010000202.1, read on the forward strand.
AGAAAGTGGCGGAAATGTTACAGATGATGGTGGTTTTGCTATTACATCCCGTGGTGTTTGTTGGAGCACAACATCTAATCCAACAATCGCAAATAATCATACTACGAATAGCTCAGGAACAGGAAGTTTTTCAAGTAATTTAACAGGATTAAATGTAAATACAACCTATTATGTTAGAGCTTATGCCACGAATACAAATGGAACAGTTTATGGTACAGAATATAATTTTACAACAGAAGATGGTTTACCAACTTTAACAACAACATCAATTAGCAATATTACACCAACAAGTGCAGAGAGTGGTGGCAACATAACAGATGATGGTGGTTTTCCAATTTTGAGTCGAGGTATCTGTTGGAGTACAAACACTGAACCTACAACTACTGACAACCTAACATCTGACGGTACAGGTTTAGGCAGTTTTGTTAGCAATATCTCTGTATTAATAGCTAACACAACTTATTATGTTAGAGCTTATGCAACCAATTCAAATGGAATAAGATATGGAAATCAAGTAAGCTTTAAAACTACTAATATTGTAACTGATATTGATGGGAATGTTTATAAAACAGTTGTTATTGGATCACAGGAATGGATGGCAGAAAACCTCAAAACCACAAAGTATAATGATGGCACCCCAATATCCCTGATTACAGATAACACTGCTTGGCCTACAACTTCAGGGGCCTACTGCTGGTATAACAACGACATTGGTAATAAAACAACCTACGGTGCGCTATACAACTGGTACGCCGTGGTGGACAGCCGCAAACTTTGCCCCGTTGGCTGGCATGTACCCACCGACACTGAGTGGAGTACACTTACCACCTACCTAGGTGGCGAAAGTGTAGCCGGTGGCAAGATGAAGGCTATCACCCTATGGGCTAGCCCCAACATGGGTGCCGACAATAGTAGCGGTTTTACAGCCCTTCCGGGTGGTTCCCGTAGCTACGATGGTTATTTCGACAACGTTGGCTACTACGGTGGCTGGTGGAGTTCTACCGAGGGCAGTACATATTACGCATTTTACCGGGGCTTGAACTACGGTAGCAGCAGTGTGGACAGAGGCTACGACTATAGGCGATATGGTTTTTCTGTTCGTTGCCTCAGGGATTAATTATTTGATTTAGTTTTGTATAGAATGATATATAGTTTCTTTTAATTGAAGATTTGTTTAATATTTAATTATGAAACAGAAGTAAAAAAAAGCATTAATCATCTGGTAATCTATAATATAGTTCAATATGAGTTATTGTAAATTGATTTATTATGAAAATGAGTTCTTTTGTAGTTCCTTTTTTAGGTTTTAAAGAAGAATTGAAGAGTAATATGGCAAATTTAATTCTCAATCAATATAACCTTTGCTGTTTAAAAATTCAAATAGTTCCTTATTTTCAACAAAAGGTAATTCATTTACAAATAAAATACATTTACGAGCCAATTCTCTAATTTTACAACAGTTTGAATATAGTTCTTTTTCGTCATATGTTGATCCGTGTACAATCTTACTCCGGTAATCGTAAAGTTTTTTTATTTTCTTATAATTTAGATTGAATTCTTCTTTCGTTTTATTTGTTATTAAAGTTAAATGTCTTGAAAATGTATGAGATATTTGATCTTTATTAGAACTCAAAACGCTTTCTATTGATGTAATCACTAATATAAATCTCATTTCATTTAGCTGTATTTTAAATGAAGTGTCAAAATACATTTTTGATTTGAGAGCAAGGGGATTTGTTATTTCTAAGTCTAAAAATTTATTCTTAAATTCAATTATTTCATCATCTGATAGATGAGTTATTTCTCCTTTATGTAGTGAACGTTTAAAACCAAATAATTGTCCATTTAAAGTTTCCGGTTTGTACGAGAAAAAACACCCAACTTCTATATCTCCTTCTTTAAAAAGCCTTAATTTATCAATTAGATTATTAGTAAATTTTGTAATATAATCAAGTCTTTTGAAGCCAAATAAGTCGTTAACATCCAATTCAATACTGCCTGTATTAGTTTTAAGGGCAATAATATATCCTTCTTCCCAATCATCAATTAACTCAGATGATCGTATTGCATTAAAAAATGTGTTAGATACAGTTCCAGATGGATATTTTAATTCTCCAGTGAAGCTATATTTCTCAGGTAATCCGAAAATAAATTTAAATTTTTGTTCTAATTCAGGGATTTCAATCTTTATAAACTCAAATCCCTTATTCGAAATAGCTTTATTGAGCTTAATAATTGTGTCATCACAATTATTTATTATTGCGTACAGCTCTGTCATAATATGCTTATATTAGTTATTACCAGTACTGTATTTCCTTACAATCTTCATTTCTAATTCGGTTAAGGTAAAATTTATATAAAAAGAAATTTCAGAATTATGGAAAGAATCAGTAAACTTAAAATAGGATTTATAAAAAGTATCAAGGTTAATCTTACATTCTTTACCAAAATACTTATATACATTTCTTAAGACATTAATGGTTCGATCAGTTTTTATATAATTATGTTTAATAAGTAAAATTATTAGTTCATCTGTTTCATCATCAGATCTTATTTCTATTAAATCAAAAATGGCATTCTCTAAATTATCTTGGTAAATTTTTTTAGGAGTTTTAGCCCAAATGCGTTCAACCCAAAGATCAAAATTTTGATTATAGTAATTCTCATTACTAATTTGAATCTCAAGTAAAGTAATTAATTTGTTAATGTCTGACATATTGCTTAATATTTTGCTATTTTTTCTCCATTGTTTAATTAAATACTCCTGCTCCCCAGGATTTTCAATCGGTACATATATAATTTTAATCAGGTTTAATTATTTCCCAATAACCGCCTTTTGCAGGGCCAACTCTTTTAATTATTCCTTCAGCTTTTAATTTTTCTAAATGATATTTAATTCCATCTTCGGTTATATCACCTATAATTTCAGCAATTTCTTTTCTGCTGGCTTTTGGATTTTCTTTTATTATTTCCAATATTTTCTGGGTAGTTTTCTGGGTAGTTTTCTGGGTAGTATCAGGGTAGTCTTTCTCCTTAGTATCTTCTACTTTATTTCTTTTAAAAGTAATAGAGAAGAACTCTGTAAACTCAAATACAGGCTCAGGCAATTCGGCTTCTTTTATTGCATTTTTTATGCGGTTTATGCCTGTGCCCAATTTTTCAATAAATTTTGCCCTATGATAAAGACCTGCAATAATAGGATTTCGTGCAACACTTTTTTTACCAAAGTTTTCGGGAGTAAGGCCTTTGGGCAATCCACCAGGATTAGAAATTTCTACTCTGTCATCGAAAATCTCAATCATTACATTTGCTCCATCTTCAAAATAATTTCGGTGAGTTACAGCATTTACAACAGCTTCGCGCAAAGCAATTTCGGGTATTTCAAGAATATCTTGCCGTTGTATACTCTCAATCTTATAACTTACATTAAGGTGTTTAGTTAAAAAAATAATTGCTTCGTTAATTGTGCTTATAAAATCGGCATTAATATCTTTTCTGTCAAGTATATGAATTTTCTCTGTTCCTTTATACAAAACACAGGTAACAATACACTGGTTAATGTAATCACCTGGTTTTTCGGTAAAAAATAATATTCCGGCATTATTAAAAAAAAGATTGTCTTTGTTTAAAACATTCAAATTTCTTAAAATATCTTCATCTTCCATAATTTGCGGAATATTGGCAATCCTTAGAAAGGTTTTTAATAATTCGGGTTTGAAAATCTTTTTATAATCTGTTTTAACTTTTGTTTGTTCGTCGAATTTAATTCTACCTTCTTGTTGTATAAAATTGACAATTTGCTCGGTATCCATCTTTTGAGTATTCGCTCCACTACGAATATAGAAACCTTTGTTGCAACGATACGGTTTTTCCGTACCTTCGGGAACATGAATAATCAAAACATTTTGAAAAGTTTCAAGCCTGATATCAATTCGTGGATCGCAGTCATTTGCAATAGTTTGAATGCGTGACTTTAATTCGTTATTTATGGAAACTCCTTTAAGTTTGCAGTCATCATCAATTCCGATAAGGATTCTGCCACCAGAAGAATTAGCAAAAGCAACCATTTCTTTAGACAGATCAGAATTTACATTTTCTTTGAATTCTAATTGGTATCCTTCGCCTTCATGCAATATGGTTTCTAATTCTGCTTGTGTCATCTGGACAGAGTTTTTATTAATTGAAACTCAAAGATATTTTAAACTTTTTTAATCAACAATATAAATTAACAGTTTGACCAATTATTACGAAATGAAATTAAAAAAATGGCAATCGCAAATACAAACACATTGTTAAGCCCACGCAAAGCATACACACAATCAAAGGCTTACCAATAAGTTTGTATGGCAGCCTAATTTTGCCTTTCGGGCAATTTGGATTTCCCCTTCAAAAAAAACTAAAACATTTTGTACTTTATTGATAGTTATTACCAACCTGACAGGATTTTTAAACAGCCAGTTTATAACAGCGCTTCGCATTTTATGCGGGGTGACGGAATACTCGAACATTTTTACTATTTTTAAGCATTATTAACGGCGGATAGCTATGAAGGGCGAAAACCCGCACAAAACACAAGCGCAACCGTTATAAACCAGCACGTGATTTTTGCTGAAAAAAGATGGCCATCGCACAAAACGCCTGTTTAAAAAAATCTTAAATCGTGGTTAGGGCTGTGGAAATTTATGATTAAGAAGTTATTCTAATTAATAGTAGCACGTGGATAGAAGAAAAGAAAAGCTTGCCGTGGATTTTGAAATATGGACAAGAATGGCTCCATTTTACTTTCTGTGAAAAAATTGTACGTATTTGATAGTTTTATCAATTGTGCTT
>JAVEZW010000203.1:0-7006 GCA_034002805.1 Bacteroidales bacterium
TGGATTAAGTATAAAGAAAGTGGAGAAATGTTATTGGTTGTGCAATATAAAGACGGTCGTGAATATAAAATAAATGGAGAAAAAATCCGATTTGACAAATTCGACTGATAGATTTTTTACCTTTGACTGATTAATTTGAACCGAATGGACGATTTTGATATACGAAATAATAACCTGGAAGATAAGGAAATAGAAGTTGAAAATAAGCTTCGGCCACTGAATTTCCGCGATTTTAAAGGTCAGTTTAAAGTTGTTGATAACCTAAAAGTTTTTGTACAGGCTGCAAAAATGCGCGAAGAAGCTCTCGATCATGTGCTTTTACATGGTCCTCCGGGATTAGGAAAAACTACATTAGCCAATATTATTGCCAACGAATTAAATGTAGGTCTAAAATTAACCTCTGGACCGGTTCTCGATAAACCCGGTGATCTTGCTGGTTTGCTTACTAATCTTGAAACAGGAGATGTTCTATTTATTGATGAAATCCACCGCCTAAGCCCAGTTGTTGAAGAGTATCTTTATTCAGCAATGGAAGATTATAAGATCGATATTATGATCGACAAAGGTCCAAGTGCACGATCGGTTCAGATCACCTTAAATCCATTTACATTGATTGGTGCAACAACCCGATCAGGCTTACTTACCAGTCCATTAAGAGCACGATTTGGTATAAGCTTACACCTCGAATATTATGATCAGGATATATTAACCTCAATAGTTAAAAGATCAGCAACTATTTTAAATGTAAAGATAAAAGATGATGCTGCAAATGAAATTGCTTTTCGATCGCGGGGAACACCACGAATAGCAAATTCGCTATTACGCAGAGTCCGTGATTTTGCGCAGGTAAAAGGCGACGGACAGATTGATATTGAAATTTCGCGCTACGCTCTTAAAGCGTTGAATATTGATAAACACGGGCTCGACGAAATGGATAATAAAATATTGATTGCTATAATCGATAAATTTAAAGGCGGACCGGTAGGATTAAATACTATAGCTACATCTATCGGCGAAGAGGCAGGAACAATCGAAGAGGTGTATGAACCGTTTTTAATAAAAGAGGGTTATATGAAACGTACTCCACGTGGAAGAGAAGCTACTGAGTTAGCATATAAGCATTTAAACCGAATACACCTTTCCGACGATCAGAAAAAGCTTTTTTAACGACATATCAAACGATTATCTTTGCGAGAGCCTACCCAATTTTGGGCATAATATGGGCATAAAAAGCCTAGTAAAAAGTCACTGCGAATAAGCCCTTAAAGGGCGTTCCGAAAGCTTTCGGAAGAAGCAGTCTTTAAAGATAACTTCGCTACGCTCGTTATGACAAATGAAATAGACAAAAAAAGAGGATTTTAAATCCTCTCTTCTCTAAATGAAATTATGGTGTTTTGTATTTAGTTAAACGCATTCGAAATTTTCTCGAGCCTTTTCACATCCAGAATTTTAATTTTTCGTCCGTTAATATCGATGAGTTTGTCTTGTTTAAACTCAGAAAGCAATCGGATAACTGACTCGGTAGCTGTACCAACAATATTTGAAAGTTCTTCGCGAGTTAGTGATACCTGTAAGGCATTTTCCTCATCAAGATCAAATGTTTCTTTTAATTTTAGTAATACTTCGGCAAGTCTTTCGCGAACAGTTTTTTGGGCGATATCGGTAATATATGCATTGGCAACACCCAGTTCTTTGCATGTTAGTTGCATCATGGCCAATGAAAAATTTCCGTTGGTTTTAACCAGGCTAATTAATGTTTCGCCAGGAATAAAACAAAGAACAGAATCCTCTATTACTTTTGCTGATGAGCAGGCAAGTTCGCCACTTAGTATTGATCTAAATCCAATTAAATCACCTTTCTTAGCAAAAGCAATGATTTGTTCACGACCATCAATACCCGTTTTGAAAATCTTTAGAACACCAGAATTAATGCAGTAAAAACCATTCGTTCTACTTCCTTCATGATAAACAACATTTCCACGTTTGTAAAAATTACAAACCTTTTCCTGATTCAGTTTTTGATGTTCTTCTGGTGTTAAATGCTTGAAAATAGTATCAAAATCATTTATGCAGGCCTCACAAGAAGGTATAAAATCCCGGGTTTTCATTCTGTTTTTTATTTATCAACCAAAAAGTTATTTTTAAATAATTCATTATTAGATACTACCAATAATGTTAAACACAAAAGTATGATTTTTGTTTTAATTAAATTAAATTGACATTATGCAAATTAAAATATATTTGTGAAAAATATCGATATGTAAATATATAAAAATATGAAAACATCTTTAAATGTGGATTGGATTGAAAATATGTCATTCCAAACCGAACTAAACGGACATAAAATAATTATTGATGCAGCACCTGAAAATGGCGGAAACGATAAAGGTCCGCGACCAAAAGCCTTGATGTTGCTGGCACTTGCTGGTTGTACAGGGATGGATGTTGTTTCAATCTTAAAAAAAATGAAAGTTGAATATGAAAAACTAAGCATTGAAGTTCAGGCTGATGCGACAGAAGAACATCCTGTTCATTATACGAAAATGCACGTTATTTATAAAGTTTGGGGAAAAGATCTACCAATAGATAAAATAGAGAAAGCTGTAAGTCTTTCTGATGAAAAGTATTGTGGTGTTTCGGCTGCTTACAAAAAAGCGATGGAAATGACTCATGAAATACAGGTTAATCCATAAGAATCATAACATAGTCACTGCGAGGCCTGTTTGCAGGCCGTGGCAGTCTTAAGATTGCATCACTACGCCTTACGGCTCCGTTCGCAATGACTATCGAATTATTAGAAAGCAGCCTTAAACTGGTTTAGGAATCTGATATCATTTTCAAAATATAGGCGAAGGTCATTTACTCCATATTTTAGCATGGTTATTCGTTCTATTCCCATACCGAAAGCAAAACCGGTATATTTTTTACTATCAATTCCACAGTTATCTAGTACATTAGGATCTACCATTCCACAGCCTAATATTTCCAACCAACCGCTATATTTACATACGTTACAACCTTTTCCTCCGCAAATATTGCAGGCTACATCCATTTCGGCCGATGGTTCAGTAAAAGGGAAATAAGATGGTCGCAAACGAATCTGTGTTTTTTCACCAAACATTTCTTTTGCAAAGAACAATAAGGTTTGTTTTAAATCAGCGAATGAAACGTTTTCATCGATATATAAACCTTCAACCTGATGAAATATGCAATGAGCTCTTGCACTAATTGCTTCGTTACGAAAAACTCTACCTGGAGAAATTGTACGAATAGGAGGTTTTGAATTTTCCATTACCCGAACTTGAACAGAACTGGTATGAGTGCGTAATAAAATTTTATCTTCAGGTTTAATAAAAAAGGTATCCTGCATGTCTCTGGCCGGATGTTCTGGTGGAAAATTTAATGCTGAAAAAACATGCCAGTCATCTTCGATCTCCGGTCCTTCGGAAACAGTAAATCCAATTCTTTTAAAAATCTCAATAATTTCGTTTCGCACAATTGAAATAGGATGGCGGGTTCCGACTTTTACAGGATCTCCTGGCAAGCTTAAATCTATTGCAGCAAAAGGTCCTGTGGTATCTTCAAATTTTGATTTAAACTCGTTTATTTTTTCCTGAACAGAATCCTTCAACTCGTTTAATTTCTGGCCAACGTCTTTTTTGTTTTCACGTGGAACATTTTTAAATTCTTCGAAAAGATCAGCAATAATGCCCTTTTTACCTAAATATTTTATTCGAAAAGGCTCCACATCATTTATTGTAGTAGCAACAAACTCTTTACATTCGTTAATGTAATTTTCAATTTTTGAAATCATATGTAATAATTAAAACTATAATTTTTTAATACGCATTTTAATATCAGTTTTTGGCCTGTCGTTTTCATCAGTTTCAACAGCAGCAATTTTATCAATCACATCGAGTCCTTCAACTACTTCGCCAAAAACAGTATAAGCCATATCTAGGTGAGGAGTACCACCAATGGTTCTGTAAACTTCTTTTTTAAACTCTGGAATAGTATAATATCCTTCAGCTTTAAATTGCTCTTCAGCATTGGCTCTGGCTATTGGCAGCATAGTTACATTATCTATTATTCCGCCTGTTTCGAAAGCCTTATTTTTTAATTCTTCGAGGTTTTTGGTAATAAGATTATTTAATCGGGTAGCATTAATTCTATCTTCAACTTTTTTAAAATCTTCGTCGTTAAATACTTTTCCCTGTACAATATAAAACTGCGAACCGGCAGAGCGCATTTCAGGATTAACATCGTCACCTTCGCGTGCTGCAGCAATTACACCTTTTTTATGAAATATTGTATCAATAAACTCGGCGGGTATTGTATAATCAGGACCTCCATTACCTAATAATTCGCCTGGTTTAGCATTACGCGAATCAGGATCTCCGCCCTGAATCATAAAACCATTAATAACACGATGAAAAAGTACGTCATCAAAATAATTTTGTTCTATAAGTTTGATGAAATTTTCTTTGTGTAATGGCGTTTCGTCATAAAGCTTAAATATTATATCGCCATAAATGGTTTCAATTTTGTATAGCTGAGTACCGGCGGTTTCTTTTTTTTCAGTACATGCAGACAATAGTAAAAAAGAAATTAATGCGGCAAATAGTAATTTTTTCATAGTACCTTTGAGTTTTAAAAAACAAAAATAGAAACAAATATCAGGATTTTAAAATAAACAATAGCATTAATTAATAATGGCAAGGTTGAAGTTGGTTTTTTGTATTGCTTTTTGTCTTCTGATTTCGAATATTTATTCGCAACAAAAAGTTGGATTAGTATTAAGTGGTGGTGGTGCAAAAGGATTTGCTCACATAGGTGTTCTAAAAGCTTTAGAAGAAAACAATATCCCTATAGATTATATTACAGGAACGTCAATGGGAGCAATAATTGGCGGATTATATGCAAGTGGTTATACTCCCGCAGAAATCGAAAAACTTATTTTATCGGATGAATCGAAACGATGGGCTACCGGGATAATAGAACCAAAGCATATATATTATTTTAAAAAGGAGCCCAATAATGCCGAGATACTTAATATAGACATTCTGTTAGATGGCAAAAATTTTAAAGCTAAGCTACCCACAAATTTAATTGAAACACATCAGCTTGATTTTGCTGCAATGCATTTATTTGCTGAGGCCATAGCTGCGGCAGATTATAATTTCGATAGTTTATTCGTTCCATTTCGTTGTGTTGCTACCGATATTTATAATAATAAAGAAGTAGTTTTTAAACAAGGTGATTTAGGAAAGGCCATAAGGGCTTCGATGACATTTCCATTTTTCTTTAAACCTATTGAGATTAATAATGTTCTTTTGTTTGATGGCGGGATGATGAATAATTTTCCTCAGGATATTATGATTAGCAATTTTAATCCTGATTTTATTATTGGCAGTAAAACGGCTAGTAATTCCAAAAAACCCGATACTGACGATTTGTTTGTGCAGGTTGAGAATATGCTGATGAACATGAGCGATTATGAGTTACCAGAAAATGGAATATTAATAGAATCGGTCGTTGATGATGTTAGTTTACTTGATTTTGATAAAGCAGCTTATATTATAGAAACTGGTTATAATAATACCATTTTAATAATTGATTCAATAAAAACTAAAATTGAAACAAGAAGAAGTTTAGATGATTTAGCATACAATAGGCAAAAATTTAATAGTAAGAAAACAAAATTGTATTTTAATTACATCAACATTACGGGATTAAACAGTAAAGAAAAATCATATGCATTAAAAAGTATTTACAAGAAAAACAGTATTATTAGCGTGAATGACTTTAAAATGGAATACTTTAAATTACTTGCTGATGGTACTATTTCATCAATAATTCCAGAAGCAAGAATTAATCCTCAAACATCGTTGTATGATTTAAATCTTAAAATAAAGCAAAAAGCCATATTTAATGTAGGTGTTGGTGCAAATATTTCATCTAATGCAATAAATAGTGGTTATATAGGATTAAAGTACAATCATCTAGGCTTAGTTTCGCGTATCATAAGTGCAAATGTTTATCTCGGAAGGCTATATAACTCTTTCCAACTTACTGCCCGTTCGGATTTTCCTACAAAAATCCCTTTTGGTATAGCAGCTGAGTATACTATTAATCAATGGAACTACTATAAAAGTAGCTCCGATCCATATTTTGATGATACCAGACCGCCTTATCTTATTAAAAACGAAAACAATATTAAAATAAACCTGTTAACCCCAATAAAAATAAATGGATTACTTAAATTTTCTGGAGCTTATGGAAGCAGTAAGGATGAGTACTATCAGGTAATGCAGTTTCTTAAAACCGATACAGTTGATATTACCGAGTTTAATTACTATAATTTACAAGTAGCCTACGAACGCAATACTCTAAATTATAAACAATATCCAACAGCTGGCGCTTTTCAGAATATTAATTTCAATTATCTAAGTGGTAACGAAAGATTTTTACCTGGATCAACCTCTATTAGTGATGACATACTTAAGAAGAAGCACAATTGGTACACTATTCGTTTCAAGAGTGAATATTATCAAAAAGTTGGGAAATACATTTCATTGGGATATTACACTGAAATCTGTTTTACAAATATGGATTTTTTTAGCAATTATACTTCAACCATACTAAATGCTAATCAATTTCAGCCGAATACACACAGCAAAACTCTTTTTATTGATTCGTATAATTCACACTCATTTATTGCTGCTGGAATAAAACCAATAATAGCTATTACCGATGATTTGCATTTAAGAGCCGAAGTTTATACAATGCTTCCATATCAAAGAATTATTGCAAATGAATATAAAAGTGCAGTTTATAAAACACCTATTACAGATATAACATTTATGGCTAATGCCGCAGTTGTTTACCATACTATACTAGGCCCAGCAAGCTTAAGCATTAATTATTATGATAAGTTGGATAAGAAATATTACTTTGTGTTTAATTTTGGATACATTTTATTTAATAAAAAAGGTAACGAATAAAA
>JAVEZW010000204.1:0-7005 GCA_034002805.1 Bacteroidales bacterium
GACAGACCTGATTTATATACTTATTTGGAGGAAGATATTGAAAACCCAATTATAAGAAATAGCAGTTCTTCAAAAAAATATCTTGCAACAGAAGAAAAAAAATTAGAGCCAGTAAAGAAATATGCACCATCTGATGTAGATATTAATATACCTTTTACCGAAAGGAAAAACGATAATAAGTACGCATTAATAATTGGTAATGAGGATTATAGCTCATATCAAACAGGCTTAAACAACGAATCAAATGTTGATTTTGCGGTAAATGATGCTCGCATATTTAAAGAATATGCAAAGGCGACATTAGGTATTCCAGAGGAAAACATTATTTATCTTGAAAATGCAAAAGCGGTTGAAATGAGCCGAGCAATTAAAACACTAGCAACCGTAATAAAAAACACAAATGGTAAAGGCGACATACTATTTTATTATGCTGGTCATGGTTTTCCGAACGAATTAGATAACGAACCTTATCTAATACCTGTGGATGTAAGTGGCTCGGATCTGCAGTTTGCAGTAAAATTAAAAGATTTATATGCACAACTCTCTGAATTTCCATCGCAGAAAGTAACCATCTTTCTTGATGCCTGTTTTAGCGGAGGATCAAGAAATCAGGGATTACTTGCTGCCAGAGGAGTTAAGATAAAACCCAAAGAAAATATTCTAAAAGGTAATTTAATCGTTTTCTCTGCCAGCAGCGGAGAGCAATCATCATTAGCCTATAAAGATAAAAGTCATGGAATGTTTACTTATTATCTGCTTAAAAAAATTCAGGAAACAAATGGAAATATTACTTACAAAGAGCTATCAGATTATTTAACAGAGCAAGTATCAATAAAATCAGCCTTGATTAACCAAAAAGAACAAAATCCGCAAACCTTAATAAGTATTTCAAATAGAGATATCTGGGGTTCCTGGAAGATAAAATAGTTTTTTATTAAGGTTTTATCAGCCACATAATCTTTACCAAATAATTAAATGGTAAAGATTTATTTTTTCTTCTTATCTAGAACGATTATAAACATTCAAATTGCTATTTAGTTTTTTAATTTAAGTCAAAATTAATATTTATACTTGTATAACAAATTCGAGGTTTACATCAGTAAACCTTAAACAATAAGTCTAAATACTAAATTGCAGATTAAAATGAGTTCATCAACAGAATCATGGGGAACACGAGTAGGTCTAATTCTGGCAATGGCTGGTAATGCAGTAGGGTTGGGGAATTTTCTTCGGTTTCCAGTTCAGGCAGTTCAGAATGGCGGTGGCGCGTTCATAATACCCTATTTTGTTTGTTTTCTTTTGCTTGGATTACCCTTATTATTTGTTGAGTGGTCGATAGGAAGATATGGAGGACAGTTTGGATATCATACAACACCTTTTACTTTTCAAAAAATGGGTGTTCGGCGATTTTGGATTTATCTGGGCACTTTCGGTATTTTTTCAAATATTGCTATTGCTTCATACTATTGTTATATAGAAAGCTGGACACTTGCATATGTGTATCATTCAATAGTAGGCACCTTTCAGGGAATGGGACAATTTGAGGTTGCTAATTTCTTTAATACATATACCGATATTTATTCAACAACTACCGGAATACCTTTCGAAGCAGTATTTTTCTTTCTTTTTTGTCTCGGAATAAATTCTTGGATATTAAGCAAAGGCTTGAGTGGTGGTGTAGAGAAAGCTGCAAAAATAGTAATGCCTTTACTTATTGTTTTTGGAATTTTTCTTGCAATTAAAGGGATAACCCTTATCGCAGGCCACGATGGTGCAATAAACGATGGAACCGTTGGTTTAAATTTCTTATGGACACCAAATTATGATTCACTTTGGAGCCCAAAGGTTTGGCTCGCTGCTGCCGGTCAGATATTTTTTACGTTATCATTGGGGCAGGGCTCTGTACAATGTTTTGCTTCATATATTAAGAAAAAGGATGATATTGCCCTAAATGCCATGTCAGCCGGATGGATGAATGAATTTGTTGAAGTTGTGCTTGGTAGCGCAATCATTATACCTATATCTATAGGTTATCTTGGAATTGATAAAGTTATTGAACTTACTTCGGCTGGTGGATTAGGCCTTGGTTTTAGAACGATGCCTTTTTTATTTCAGAATTGGGGTCCTATTTTAGCTGCCATTGCCGGACTTGCGTTCTTTGGATTATTGTTTTTTGCCGGAATAACCTCGTCACTTGCTATGGGAACGCCTTACATGTCATTTTTACGAGATGAATTTAACTGGAGTCGCAAAAAATCGGCATGGTTCTTCGGCGGATCAGTATTAATACTAGGACTTCCAACTGTACTGTTTTTTCAGCAGGGTGTTCTCGACGAATATGATTATTGGGCCGGAAGCGTTGCATTGGTGCTTTTTGCACTTATCGAAATGATTCTGTTTTCGTGGGTTTTTGGTATAAAAAAAGGATGGAAAGAAATTACATCGGGATCTGACATTAAAGTACCCGGAATATACAAGTTTATCATTAAATGGATTACTCCCGTATTATTAATTATTGTATTTTTTGGCTCACTTATTCGTCCTGCAAATGATGAATGGAATAAAATAAGTTTTAACGGTTGGGAACTTCATCGTGAAAGTATTTTAGGACAAATTACGCAAACTGGAATAGGCCCTAATAAAGATTATTTTGCGAGCGAATTTTATGCTGAAACCAATGGGATTGTTGACTCTGTTTTTATTAAGGATAAAAGAAATTTTATTCGTATTACCAGTGAAAAAGGACAACAATCAGAGATTAAATATGATAATAATGATAAGCTCGTTGTTGAATTGGGAAGCAATGTTAAAACCGGCGATATTATTTATACAGGCAAAGTTATTAATAAGGTGTTTTTTATTGATTTTGCTCGAATGTTATTAGTGACTGTATTTCTGGTAAATATGGGTTTTATTTATGTTGCTTATAAACGCAGAAAAAGAGAAGGTACCATTTGATATTACTAACTATGAACAGAACTGCATTAATATTCATGATCGTTTCGGAAACTGTGATTACAGCTATTATGGTTTATTTTTTCTTAAAAGTACTTTTTACAAAACCTAATCCTGAATCAGATTCGTTTTCGCAAAACGATGATGTAGAAAGATAGTTAACTTATTTGTAAATCAAAATAGATTTCAATTATAGTTTGGCATATTGTTTAATCGGGAAATCAACAAGGTAATCAGTGGTTTAGAGCAGAAATTACCTAACAGTTATGTGTATGCATTTGGTCTGATTTTCTAAAAGAACGTAGCATTTACCTTGTTCCTGCAGTTCAATAAGTTCACGTAAAAGCAAATTTCTTAACCGATACGAATATACAGGATCTTTTTTACCCGATTCGTAAAACTGAGTTTGGGCCAGATCAAATGTTAATCCGTAATAATGCGATGAGTTGTTTGGCGTTGCATTAACATTCGATTTACGTAATCCTTTCTGATCATTTGTTGTACGCAAAACTGAGGTGACAGAAAATTTGTACCTCCGAATACCCAATTCGTTTAATCTCTTATGAAATCGTAATCCCAGGTGATCAAGAAAATCAACAGCGTCATCTTTTAAATAAGGTAATGAATGCGACAGAAAGGGAACGTCATAATACTTATTATCTTTTAACTTTCTTAAATCATATTTGCTGATATATTCACCAGGATTCTTCTCAAATTCCTTCTGCGATTTAATTGCAGGAATTCCTTTGCTCTGCCCAACCTGCAAATGATAAGCATTTGGATATTTCTTTAAAGCTTTTAACTCGGATTGAATTAGTACATCAACTTTAACATGATCAATGGATTTGCCTTTAAACAAAGGAAATACAAACTTAACAAGTACAAAAAGTAAAATTATCAAACCAGCGATTAAAACAAAGTTTCTTCTGATAAATCGCAGTGATCTAATTAATATTCTATATATATCAGTGTCAAAAAATGACATAAAACAGCAAATTCAAAATTTTAAATTCGAAGATAAATAATCACATCAAATAAAAAAAGAGATGTTAATAAACCGTAGAAAATATAACTTAGAATGGTTGTTAAGAAAAAATGTTGATAATTAATATTGATTAAGCTCTTTAAATGCAAATACCTTATTATCAAAATTTTCTGGTTTGGTGGGAAGTGTGAAGTAAAAAATTGAACCTTTATTTTCTTCTGATTCAAAATAGATTTCTCCACCCAACAGATTAACAAGGCCTTTTGAAATGGCAAGTCCTAAACCAGTACCATCAAAAACTTTATTTGATGGATTTTTTTCTTTACTAAACCTGTTAAAAATATATCGTTTAAAATCTTCTGATATTCCTTTACCCGTATCTTTTACATATAATCGTATTCTGTCATTGTTAAGTTTTTGGTAACCAAATTCAATTGTACCCTCGTTTGTAAATTTTACCGAATTGCTCAGCAGGTTTGATAAAACCTGATTTAACCTTGAGAGATCACTTACTATAGTTTTTATTGATTCATCATGGCTGATTTTGAGTGTAACTTTCTTATCGATATACTTCTGTAATTCGGCATTAAAACGGGTAGTTAGTTCTTCAAAAAGCTTTTCTAAATCAACAATTGAATAATGAACTTCAAGCTGATCCGCCTCTATTTTGGAAATATCTAAAATATCTGTAATAATTGTTAATAGCTTATTTGAACTTGATTTAATAATCTGTAAATATTTTTTCTGATTCTCCTTCTCGATAGTTTCCGATTCGAGAATACTCGAAAAACCAACGATACTATTCATAGGTGTTCTTATTTCGTGCGAAAGGTTTGCCAAAAACCTCGATTTTAAAATATCATTTTCTTCGGCTTTTTCTTTAGCTAAAAACAATTGCTTTCGTGATTGAGTGAGTTTATTCTGAATTTTTTTTCGTCTGTTAATCTCCTGAATATATATATAGGTAATGGTTGAAAAGAATATAAAAGGAATAAAAAGAATCTCAAGATAATCTTCAAAAACGTCAAATATGGTAGTTATTTCAGCATGTTCAAGAATATTGGAGATTGAAATAAGAAAAAATAAACTAACCGATGTGATGTAAAAACCTTTGCTAACGTTATCAATACTTCGCTTTTTTAATTGAAATAAAATGATAATGCACATCAAAAAACCAACGGCAGTTAATAAATCAAGAATAGCAATTATATTCATTTTTTATGCTTTTGAGAGATTTCTGAAATAGATGAAAAAGCAAATAGCTGCAACTATATATCCACCATGCTCACAATAATTAAAAAAGGTTTCAAAATAAAACCCTTCAATAACTGTTGATGCCTGAGAAAACAGAACAAATAATATACCTATTGAAAACCAACGAAATTTAAATAATAGAAGTTTTTGGCCTAAAATCACAATAAAGAAAACAGTAACCACTAAACTTAATAATAGCGTAATTAGTTCGCTTTCTTGTATCATTGAAAAGTTGTTTTATACAACTATAAATTTAACCATAAAAATAAATTAAACAAATGGAAGACTAAGTTTGATTGTGATTTTTTGCCGTTTGTTCATTAAAATTCATTCAGATTTATTATTACAATCTTTCGCTAACGGTTGCGAGTTAATGAATTGCCCCGATTTTTTAATAACACAATTTTTTATTAAAAATTTAACTAAAAATAACATTACGATAAACAAGTTAAATTGAAGATACAAAAACCAATTATGATTTATACCTAAATAAAAATCTGAATAAAATATGTTAAATTTCGAAGTTGCATTAATTATCATCATTATTAAACTTATGATAATTGAATATTTTTTTAATTGTACTAATACTAAAAGTTTATTCAATATGAAAACATCATTAACTTATTTAGCATTCTTCTTACTGTCGTTTTTTATTTCATTAGGAGCTTTTTCACAATCTTTTAGGTCTGAAGAGCCATTTGCGCATACCTTTTCGGTAGTGGCAATTGATACAACAACCGGTGAAATGGCTGTTGGTGTTCAAAGTCATTGGTTCTCTGTTGGTAGTATTGTTTCGTGGGCCAAATCGGGTGTTGGAGTGGTTGCAACGCAATCGTTTGTTAATCCTGCATTGGGAACAGATGGTTTAAAGTTGATGGGCGAAGGTCTGCCAGCCGATGAAGTAGTTAATAAACTTATTACCGATGATAAAGGTCGTGATTTTAGACAACTGGCAATGCTCGATAAAAATGGTAAAATAATGGCATATACCGGAAGCAAATGTGTTCAATCTGCTGGTCATATTATAGGAAATGATTATTCGGTTCAGGCCAATATGATGCTAAATAATAAAATTGTTGTAGCTATGGCTAAGACCATGGAAACAAGCCGTGATATTCCATTGGCAGAGCGTGTTGTAAAGGCTATGCAAGCTGCACAAGATGCTGGTGGAGATATACTAGGAAAGCAATCGTCCGTGTTGTTAGTTGTAAGCACCAAACCAACACCCGAATGGGCCGATAAAAAAATAAACCTTCGTGTTGATGATCATTCTGAGCCTTTACTAGAGCTTGAACGATTATTAAAAGTACACAGAGCTTACGAACATATGAATAATGGCGATCTGGCTATTGAGCATAACGATATGGCGTTGGCTCTGAATGAGTATGCTGCAGCCGAACAAATGTTTCCTGAAAATCTCGAAATGAAATATTGGAAAGCAATTGCTCTGGCAAATAATGGAAACCTCGAAATGGCTTTGCCTATTTTTAAGGATATTTTTAACAAAGATAAAAACTGGCTCGAAATGACTAAACGATTGCCTGCATCCGGATTACTCAACCTAAGCCAGCCTGACCTGGAGAAAATATATAGTCAGGGGATTTAATTGATGTGAAATTTATTAAATCAATATAATTTAATATGTCTGAATTTAAACAAAAACAACAAGAGAGACAAAACAGGTTGTATAATTTCTGCGTGCAGATTTTAAACGCCGACAAACCTGTTACTGCTGTTGAGCAAAACCGGGATATTATGGATTCTGTTACAGCAGCAGAAGTTATTTGGGTTGTTGATGAAATGGTTAAAAA